>JAUVQS010000075.1 GCA_030598025.1 Acidimicrobiia bacterium
GGTTGGACAAACCTCGATCCGCGACCGCCGATCCCCATTCCCATCCCCATGATCGGGTCGTCTGCCAGTAGGAGCGCGTCTCCACCGCCGTCGAAGGCGGTGAAGCCGCCGAGGAACCGGATCCGCTGTTCGAGGAACTCGTCGACTTCGCCGTATACCTCGTCGGCCGCGGAGATGTAGCCGGCCATCGACACTGCTGCAACCGCCACCGCGGCGGCTCCGGCCACGAAGAGCGTGAGGCGAAGGCGGAGGCTCATGGTTGGCGAATCACATAGCCGACGCCGCGAATGGTCTGGATCAGCCGTGCGGCGCCGTCCGGTTCAGTCTTTCGACGCAGATAGCCGATGTAGACATCGAGGGAGTTCGAGGAGGTCCCGAAGTCGAATCCCCAGATGCGTTCGTAGATCGTTTCTCTCGTCAAGACGATGCCTTCGTTGAACATCAGGAGTTCGAGCAGTTGGAACTCAGTCTTGGTGAGTTCAATGGACGCCTCGCCACGCCATACCTCGCGTGTGGACGGATCGAGGCTCAGATCGCCCACCCGCATGACGTCGTTGGTTTCGGGTTCGGTCCGTCGCAGGAGGGCTCGCAAGCGTGCGAGCAACTCCTCGAGAGCGAATGGCTTGACGAGGTAGTCATCAGCTCCAGCGTCGAGACCGGCGACCCGATCAGCTACTTCATGGCGAGCGGTGAGCATGAGGATGGGCCTGGTGTCGCCGCGTGCCCTGAGCCTTCTGGTGGCTTCGAGACCATCGACGTGGGGCATCATCACATCTAGAACGATCGCATCCGGGTCGGCCGTGAGCACCTTCTCGAGCCCCTCGGCACCATCGTTGGCAGTCTCAACGTCGTAGCCCTCGAAATTGAGGGCACGGGCCAGCGCGGTCCGGACCTGGGAATCATCTTCAACGACGAGAACTCGCATGTCGTCAGTATGGCCGCTTCCTGATTGCATGTGCTCACGCTACGGCGCTCCGGTATGAAGAGATTGAGAGCAACATGAGAAAAGCATGAGGGGTGGTTCTCATCGTTTCCTCATGTCGGTTTCACGTTTGACTTAGAGCCTTAAGACATCATGGCGGCTGAACAAGGAGGAGTCTGAATCTCAATGCGACGTTTGCTGCTGCCGGTCCTGACTTTTTCTCTCATCGCCGCGGCGTGCTCGTCTGGAAGCGATGGAGGAGAGGTCGCTTCACTTGCCGCCTCAGCCGAAGACGAGCTCGTGGCTCCGACCGCTGATGGAGAAGTTGATCGTGAAACGGCCTTCCTCGCTTTCACCGAGTGTCTTCGTGGGGAGGGCCTCGATGTGGACGATCCGGAGGTAGGTCCCGACGGTGAACTTCGATTGCCACAACCATCCTCGTTCGAGGAGGGCGATCGCGAGGCGATGCAAGCAGCACGAGCAGCTTGCTCAGAACATCTCGAAGGTGTGACACTCGGCTTCCGGGATCGTGACACGACCGAGTTCCAGGACATGCTTCTCGAATACGCCGCCTGCATGCGTGAGAACGACTACGACATGGCGGACCCGGATCTCTCTGCATTCCAGCCCGGCACCGGCCAGAGTGGCGGCGGCGGTGGTGGTGGCATCTTCGGGGGCCTCGAGGATCGGGACGACCCGACGTTCATCGCAGCCGACGAGGCATGTCGAGAAATCTTCGGTGACACGGGAATCGGCAGAGGACTCGGTCGTGGTGGCGGTTCTTAGAACGCAGAGTCGGGAACCATAAGGCCCGATTGGCCGTAATGTTGTCGAACAAACTGATGGGGGAAGCCTGATGAACAAGCGTTGGATCTCACTCGCCGGCATTGCCCTCGTGGGACTTGCTGCCGTCTGGTTCTTCTTCCTGAGGTCTGACAATCCGGATCCGGTTTCACTCGACGATGCCGTCGGAGCGGTGACGGCCACCACTTCCGCAACGGGCTCGGCGGAGACGCTTCCTGAGGCGCCCGCAGGGTCAACCAACGGCGATCCTGCGGTGGCCGGCCTCGACGGAACATGGACGGTTCTCTCCGACGAGAATTCATTTGCCGGATATCGGGTTGGCGAGGAACTGGTTGGTGTCGGCGTCGCGGAAGCTGTGGGAAGAACCAGTGGCGTTTCGGGGACACTGGAGCTCGAAGGTTCGACGTTGACCGCCGTAAGCATTGAAGTCGACATGACTTCGCTTCGATCGGACGACACCCGGCGCGACGGGGCGATGAGCCGGCAGGCACTCCAGACAGGCGCCTTCCCGACCGCCGTTTTTGTGTTGGTTGAGGCAGCCGATCTTGGGTCGATACCCGAAGAAGGTGTAGCCATTTCGATGACGGCCATCGGAGATCTCACCCTCCACGGAGTTACCAAGGCGATTGAGATTCCACTCGAAGCGCAGCTGGTCGGTGACCAGATCGTCGTCGTTGGGAGTATCGACATCTCATACGGCGACTTCGGCATCCAACTGCCATCTGCTCCCATCCTCGTGGGGGTAGAAGATCACGGCTTGATCGAGCTGCAGTTGGCCTTCGCTCGAGGGTGATCCCGGTCCCTTGCTGGGTTCTCCCCCGCACCGCTGGGAGAACGAATAGAGATGACGGCGGTGAGGCCCCATACGTCCTCTCCCACGGATCTGGGGTGAGTTGGCCTGCTCCGGCGGAGCAGGTTGGAGGGGGCGGCGACCACCTATCAGCGCGTCTTCGTGGTCCCGGTACGTGGTCGCTCCCGTATCGACTTCGGTATGGGGAGTTCTGCATGTACCCTTGCGGCGCTGTCTTTGAGTCAAGGAGCGCGAGTGGCGAAGCAGGATGATGTGATCCGGGTGCAGGGAGTGGTTGTTGAGACCCTCCCCAATGCAACCTTCCGGGTCGAGGTCGATGGTGGTCTCGAGGTGCTCGCTCGCGCC
Organism: Acidimicrobiia bacterium; assembly: GCA_030598025.1. Lineage (GTDB taxonomy): Bacteria > Actinomycetota > Acidimicrobiia > Spongiisociales > JAHEDJ01 > JAHEDJ01. The sequence goes on from JAUVQS010000075.1 coordinate 2,883, forward strand.
GCAGGAAAGATGCGCCGTGGCCGGTACATTCGAATCCTGCCCGGTGATCGGGTCGACGTTGAGCTATCTGCCTACGATCCGACCCGCGGCCGAATCGTGTGGCGGTACAAGTAGAAAGCGCCTTTGGCGGTTTCTACAGCCATTAGCCATTAGCCATTAGCTTCTAGATAAGACGCCCACCCGGTTGCTCCGACGCTCCAGCAGCGTGACATCGCGCCAGACACCATCGATTTGGCCCAGCTTTTCTCGAGTGCCGATGATTCGGAAGCCCTGACCCAGGTGCATGGCTATTGAGGCCTCATTCTCCGGGAAGATTCCGGCCTGCAGCGTCCAGATGCCTGCCTCTTCGGAGGCCGTAATCAGATGGTCGAGCAACGACTTCCCGATTCCAGCGCCTTGGGAACTAGCCGATACGTATACGCTCACCTCGGCCACTCCACCGTATGCGCAGCGGTCGGACACCGGGCTGAGGGCCGCCCAACCGACGACGTGACCATCGCGGCGGGCGACCAATCTTGCATCCGGCAGATGCTCGGCATCCCAGTCGCCCCATGCCGGCGTTTCAGTCTCGAAGGTAGCGTCGCCGGTGGCTATCCCTTCGCGGTAGATGGCGGCCACCGCCGGCCAGTCGACCGGGGTCATCGACTCGATGGTCATGAAGGCAGGCTAGCCCTCTGGAATAATCGGCTCATGAAACGTGTCGAGTGCGCTGACAATCTCGAGGTACTGCGTGGGTTGCCGGATGGCTCGGTGGATCTGATCTACACCGATCCGCCCTTCGGGACCGGCAAGCGGCAGAAGCTGGACACCATCCGCACCGGCACCGGAGACAAGATCAGAGATGGATTCGGTGGACGGCAGTATCCGTTCGAGGTCGTCGGCTCAATGGAGTATCGAGACGATCTCCCGTTCGAGCAGTATCTCGGCTTCCTCGAGGAACGACTCCTCGAAATGCACCGTGTGCTGAGCCCCGCAGGCTCGATCTATCTGCATCTCGACCATCACGCAGTGCACTACGCACGGATCATGCTCGATGAGATTTTCGGCGCCGATCGGTTCCTCAATGAGATCATCTGGGCGTACGACTACGGAGGCCGCCACAGAGATCGGTGGCCCCGCATGCATGATTCAATCCTCTGGTACGCCAAAGGGGACCGGTGGACGTTCAATCGGGATGAGATCGACCGGATTCCCTACATGGCGCCAGGTCTCGTTGGTCCCGACAAGGCGGGCAAGGGGAAGCTTCCAACAGACGTGTGGTGGATGACGATCGTTCCGACCAACAGCGCCGAGCGCACGGGCTACCCGACCCAGAAACCCATCGCGCTGGCCAGGCGGATCATCACTGCTTCGTCCAAGCCGGGGGATCTCGTGGCCGATTTCTTCTGCGGTTCCGGGACGGTCGGCGTGGCCGCCCGGGAGCTCGGTCGGAACTACCTGCTCGTCGATATCAACCCTGAGGCGATAGCGATCACGAGAAGTCGCCTGGGCTGACGTTACCCTCGTCCCTCTGAGTCGGTGGGAGTTGCAGATAGGAGCAGGTGGTGAGACGAACTTGGACAATTCTGGTAGTCGTGATGGCCCTGGTGGTAGTCGGCTGCGGAGGTTCCGATGATGAAGCCTCCGACGGTGGCCTGGCGGGAAACGTCGCAGAGGCGATAGTCGAACAAATTGCAGAAGAGGCCGGCGATGACGTCGACATCGAGATTGACGGCGACGAAGTCACGGTCAGCTTCGACGACGAGAGCGGATCCGGTGAGGCAACCTTTGGTGGCGGTGAGCTTCCCGATGGCTTCCCTTTCCCCGTGCCCGACGAATATGAAGTTGGTTCTTCGATGGTGTTCGACCAGGGCTCAGGTGACATGTTCTCAGTCACGTTGTCTGCTCCCGACACCGATTTCGACGAGATCGCCGCGATGTACGAGGAGTTCCTGAAGGATGAAGGCTTCGAGGTCAACCGCAACCTGATGGAGGGTGACGCCGGCAAGACCCTCTTTCTCGATGGGACGAGGAGTGATGCGACCGCATTCATCTCCATGTCCGTACAAGAAGTTGGCAACGACGACGCCGGTAACCTCTTCCATGAGACGCTGATCTCGTTGTCATGGACGCCCGGCGAGTGACCAACTGGTGGGGAAAGCCTCGCCCGCCGAGTTTTGCTCGACTACATCGATAAGTCGCTGAGCGAAATCGACCACGGTGACCCGCTGCGGGATATGAACACACCGCTGAACGAGTAGCTGGTCGCGAGTCGCGGGTCAGAACTCGGAACTCGGGACTCGGGACTCGCCACTCGGAACTCGCCACTCGGAACCTGCGACGTTATCCGCACGCATCCTCGAGGTAGGGGTACGGGTTCACTGCCGAACCGTCGTCTGGATGAATCTCGAAGTGAACGTGCGGGCGGGACCCGATGGCATTGCCTGAATCACCGACCGTGCCGATGGGCGTTCCGGCCGCGACGAACCCGGCGGCTCCGAAGCTATCCATGTGGGAGCCGATGTAGGTCGCGCCGTCGTCGCCGTAGAGATTGAACTGCATCCCCCCGATCGACCCGATTTTGAACTCGACCCTTCCGGAGACGGGCGCTAGTACGTCGGTGTCGCGTTCGGCGAAGAGGTCGATCCCCTCGTGGAACCGACCGCCGGATCGCGGGAATCCATAGTCGTTGAAGAATGAACCGCCGGGAACCGGACAGATGAAACCGTCGTCGGGTACCGTCAGCAGTTCGCCGACCCTGATGAGATCGGGATTGGTGATGCCGTTGAGTTCGACGAGCGTGGCGACCGTCGTCCCGTAACCGGCAGCGATCTTGCCGAGCGTCTCACCACTCGCCACCTTGTGCGTCCCGGCCGATCCGGTTCCAGGAGTGAAATCGATGGGTTCGGCGGAAAGGTTCAAACGGGTACCGATGTAGATCACGTTGGTGTTCGTAATTCCGTTTGCCTCTGCCAGTTCAGCGACCGTCATGCCGTACCTGGCTGCAATCGTCGAGAGGCTCTCACCGGAGGTGACGGTGTGAGTGGATGAGGAGGTTGCTCCATCCGCACTCGCCGTTCCCGGGATCACCAACTCTTGGCCAACGTAGATCCGGTCGGGGTTTGAGAGGTTGTTCTCTCTAATGAGGGCCGAGGCTGTGGTGCCGTTCTCGACTGCAATGTCGGACAGCGTATCTCCGGGTTGGACGGTGTAGGTAGCGCCGGCGACGAACACGAAGAGAGCGATCGCGCCGGTGGCGATATTTCGACGTGTCGATGATGGCACGAGCATCCGTCCTCCAAATGCTCCGCCCGTCGAAACCCAACTTATCCCATTCATGGCCTTCATCTACCCCAGCGCGGGAGCCACGATGTTGAAATCGGGAGTTCAATGCTACCCCTTTAGGAGTTCCCGACATGCATTTAGGAAACGGAAGTCCGACCGGCGCGGAGTTGACCGCAGGCAGCGTCGATCTCCGCTCCCCGGGTATCACGGATGGTTACGTTCACATCGAGAGAGCGAAGTCTGCGTACGAAGGCCTGGATCTGCGGCTTTCGTGAGGGTTGATCGTTGCTGAGCGGCGTGGCGTTGAGCGGTATGACGTTGACATGGGCACCGAGGCGGGCAGCAATCTCGGCGAGTTTGTCAGCCTGTTCGATCGTGTCGTTGGCGTTGTCGATCAATGTCCACTCGATGGACACTCGCCGACCTTTGCGATCGAAGTAGTGAGCGGCAGCAGCTTCGACGTCGGCCAGCGGATAGCGCTTGTTGATCGGGACGAGCGTGTTGCGGAGTTCATCATCGGCAGCATGCAGACTTACGGCCAAATTGACCGGCCAGGGCTCGTCGGCGAGCCGCAGCATCCCGGGAACCAGCCCGACGGTTGAGACCGTCAATCGACGTGGCGACATCTCCATGTCTTCGACGATCCGGCGAATCGCTTCCCGGACCCGGTCGTAGTTGGCGAGCGGCTCGCCCATTCCCATGAAGACGATGTTGGTGATGCGGTCGGGGCCAATCGAAAGTCCCACGTCCCGCAGATACGCCTGGGCGTAGGCAACTTGAGCAACGATCTCGCCTGCCTGTAGGTGCCGTTCGAATCCGAACTGCCCGGTGGCACAGAAAGAGCAGGCCAGGGCGCATCCCACCTGACTCGAGATACACAATGTTGTTCTTCCCGGATAGCCCATCAGCACGGCCTCGATGGCTGCTCCGTCGGGCGCTCTGAACAGCCACTTGATGGTTGAGCCTTTGTCGGCGGTTTGCTCTACCTCGACTTCGAAGGGCCAGAGGCTGGAGGTCAGGGCGTCTCTCATCTCGGGCGGCAGGTCAGTCATCGTGGCGGGATTGAGCGTCGGTTTCCGGTACAACCATTGGTA
>JAUVQS010000120.1 GCA_030598025.1 Acidimicrobiia bacterium
ACCTGCTCCATTGGCGCCGACCAGTCCCACCCGACCGTTGGGGATCTCGAGAGTCACGTCCTCGAGGGCGATCACGTCGCCGTACCGATGGGTGAGGTGCTCGACCTTGAGCAGGGACATAGCCGAGAAGCTAGTCGATCCCGAGGACTGGATGATCGGCCGGGCGTTCAATGTCCGTTCTTGCGTCTCAACGCCGGGATCCGGCCCCGAGAGACGCAAGAACGGAGGAAGCCTGTGTTGTTCCCTAGGAGATCTGGCCGATGGCTCGGATCAGGATGTCGGCCGCTTCATCGATCTCGTCTTCGGTCACCGTCAGCGGGGGAGCGATGCGCAATACGTTGCCGTACAGCCCGCCCTACCCGACCAACAACCCGTCTCGCTTGGTGTGCTCCATGAGTTGGGAGGCCGTTGCGCCGTCGGGTTGGTTGCTGTCTGGGTGGACGGTTTCGATGGCAAGCATGAGGCCTTTGCCGCGCAGTTCCGCGATCCAGGGCGTTTCATCGACCATCGGCTGGAGCCGGTCGCGCAGCCGTTGACCCATCCGCAGAGAGTTTCCCTGGAGGTCGTGATCCAGCACGTACCGGATGTTGGCGAGGGCAGCCACCGAAGACATCGGGTTGCCTCCGAAAGTGGAGATCGAGTTGGCGCCGAGGCTGTCCATGATCTCCGCTCTGGCAACGACTCCACCCATGGCCATCCCGTTGCCGACGCCTTTGGCGAAGGTCAGGATGTCGGGCGTGACCCCATGGGCTTCGTAACCCCAGAAGTGCTCGCCCGTCCGTCCCCAACCGGTCTGTACCTCATCGGAAATGAGCAGGATTCCGTGCTGATTGAGCACCTTTTGCATCGGGCCGAAGAAACCGTCCGGTGGGGTGGCGAATCCACCAACACCCTGGATGGGCTCCATGATCAAGCAGGCAACGTCTCCCGAGGTCATCATGTCGATCACCTGCTCGAGATCGTCTACGCAAGCTTCGGTGAAGGCGTCGTCGTCGAGCTGCCCGAACGGGCTTCGGAGGCGATAACCGCCCTGGACGAAGTTGACGTTGAGGCCGGAGAGGCTGGTCGGCGACCAGGACCGATGCGAGGTGATGGCCACGTTGGTGAATGAGCGGCCGTGATAGCTGTTGCGAAGCGCCAACACCTGATTCGACTTCCGATAGCCGGTGGCGAGCATCAGTGCCGCGTCGTTCGCCTCGCTGCCGGAGTTGGTGAAGAACACCTTGGCGTCCGGAATCCCGGATAGCTCGCCGATTTGCTCTGCGAGTTCGATCATCGGTTCGGAGGTATAGAGAGTCGTCGTGTGGAACACCTTGGCAGCCTGTTCCTGGACCGCCTGGACGATCTCGGGGACCGAGTAGCCGGTCATGGTGGTGAGAATTCCGCCGAAGAAGTCGAGGTAGCGGTTCCCTTCGACGTCCCACACGTGACGACCTTCGCCTCGCTCCATGGAGATCGGCTCTTCGTAGTAGAGGGCCAGCCACGAAGGCAGAGCCTTGCGGTAGCGCTCGTGCAGTTCCTGATTTGAGGCGGGCATCGGTTCCTCGATTCTCGTGCGGTTGATTGCCGAAATCCGCCTCGTATAGTATGTGCCTCAGAGGCGTGATGCAAACAGATGATTGTTCGGAACAAACTAGCGTCGAGCTGAGAATCGCAGCGGCGGTGGCGGATACCGATCGAACGCCGGTTGGTATCGCCCGGGCCGTTGGGCTCCTCGTGTCGCGGGGAGAATTCGTCGGCGGTGAGCGGTTGCCAACGGTGCGGTCGCTGGCCGGTGCTCTCGAGGTCAGCCCGACCTCTATAGCCGAGGCCTGGTCGGCCCTCAAACGATCCGGCACGATCGGTACCGACGGTCGTCGGGGAACGTTCGTACGCGAGCAGCCTTCTGATGGAGGGCGCGTCTGGAGGGTTCCAGTCGAATCCGGTGTATACGACGTCGATCTCAGCACAGGGACACCGGACCCGGCGCTATTGCCCTCGATCGGGACGATCCTGAGGACGCTTGGCGCGGAGCCCATCGTGACGAGCTATCTCGATCGGCCGGTACTCGAGGAACTCGAGCTTGAACTCACGGGACGATGGCCCTTTGTTCCCGAACGATTGACAGTGGTCAACGGCGCGTTGGACGCAGTCGATCGCCTGGTGGCGTCGCTGGTCGGGATGGGCGATCGCGTCGTGGTTGAGAACCCGACTTTCGCTCCGATCGGCGACCTGCTCGAGAGGGCGGGGGCCGAAGTGATCGGCGTGCGACTCGACGATGAAGGGATCATGGTCGACGAACTGGCCGACGCTCTTGCCCTCGAACCGGGCCTACTGATCCTGCAACCCCGGGCACATAACCCGACCGGAATCAGTATGACCGCCGAGCGAGCGCAAAGCCTCGCTCAACTGTTGTCTGACACCGACACGATCATCATCGAAGATGACCACTCGGGAGCCGTGGCAGATGCTGAGCTGCACTCACTGGGCACCTACTTGCCGCACCGAGTCGTGCACATCCACAGCTTCTCGAAGGCCTACGGTCCCGACTTGCGCCTGGCGGCGGTGGGCGGTTCAGCCATGCCGATCGATCAGCTTGTGCGGCGGCGTCAACTCGGACCCTCGTGGAGTAGCCGCCTCCTGCAGGCGATCCTTCTTCGATTGCTCACCGCCCCCGGGGTTGATGAGCTGCTCGCCCGGGCGGCTCGAACCTATTCCGACCGCCGTCGCCGCCTGTCCCGGGCCCTCAAAGAGAATGGCATCGAAATCGGGTTTGGGACCGGCCTCAACCTATGGCTGCCGGTTCACAATGAGCAGTGGGCGCTGGTAGCTCTGGCAACGCGAGGCATTGGTGCTGCACCGGGCTCGCCGTTTCAAATCGGCCGTGCGGATAGTCCGCATTTGCGCATCACAACGGCCCGGGTGGAGGATCGCTTCGAGGAGTTGGCAGATCACCTGGCCGACGCGGCGGTGGCCGCCGGCGGGCGAAGCCTCCCTGCCTGACCCGGCGAGGATCTACCCGCCGACCGTACGGGTACCCTTCCGCCAATGTCATACTTCCTGCTCACCAACGACGACGGTATTGACTCGCCGGCGCTCGTCCCGTTCTACCGGGCCCTCGCTGAAATTGCACCCGTTCGAGTCGTGGTCCCCGACCGTGAAAGAAGCTGGATCGGCAAAGCGATAACCCGGTTCGATGAGATTCATGTTCGTACCGTGGTCAAAGAGGGTGTCGAGATCGCGGTGGCCGACGGTTTCCCGGCGGATTGTGCCCAACTCGGCATTCATTCGCTTTTCGGCGAGAAGCCGCGGATGGTGATTTCCGGTATCAATGTAGGGCTCAACAACGGCCTGGGCTTCTTTCTTTCCAGCGGGACGGTCGGGGCAGCGGCGGAGGGGTGGATCGCCGGGATACCAGCTGTGGCATTCTCAACCGGCGATATCAAGGATCACCGCGGGTGGGCTGAGATGGCCTGGTCGGACGAGTCTGCTCCATTCTGGAGCGAGGCTGCCGCTGTGTCTGTCGACGTGCTGCAGTCCATTTTGGAGGCCGGCTACCCGTCTGGCGTCGATTTGTTGAACATCAACTTCGCCGCCGACGTCGGCATCGACGCACCACGGCGAATCACCGACATCGCCAAGGTGGGTTACGACAATATCTTCCGCGAGGCGTCCCCCGGTCGGTTCGTCCACGATTTCGCAACAGGCCTTCGCATCGACTCCGACCTGGCCGGAACAGACGTTGAGGCCCTGGAGAGGGGTTGGGTATCCATCACCCCCGTACGCCTCGCCCACGGAGCTCCCATCGATGATGCGACGAGGGCAGCGTTGGAGCGGGGATAGCGCCAGCCGTCGGCCGATTGCCATCCCCACAATGGGAGCCAATTGCCAATTGCCTGGGAGCCCCCCTACCTCCGCCTACGCTTCGCTCCGGCGCAGGGACCTGTCGAAATAGATAGATCCGACCATGCAGTATGAGTGATCACTGACGTATCTATCTAATTCGATCCCCCCAACGCTCGCTGCGCTCGCTGAGGGGGACAAACCGCGGCCCTATTCCTCCAAGATCTCCGGGTCTACTTTGCTGAACAGTGGCGCCTGCTCACCGAGTGGGGTTCCCGGTTCCAGTGAGCCGCGCTCCCACGGTCCCTCGGCCAGCATCCCGACCTGTCCGAGCATTTCGTGGAGACGTTGCGAGGTGAACGGCAAGAACGGGGCGAGGATGGTCTTGATGCCGTTGATCGCGCTCAGGGCCGTGTGCAGGGTGGTGGCGGTCCGGATCAGGTCGGTCTTGGCCGTCGACCAGGGAGCGGTCTCGTTGAGATACACGTTGGCCTGCGAAGCGGCTGCCATGCCTGCTCTCAACGCTCCGCGTAGTTCGACCTTCTCAAACTGGGCGGCCGCCTCGGTGAGGGCGCCGTCGACGTGATCGAGCAACGCCCGATCGGTCTCGTCGAGATCACCGGGCGAGGGGATCGTCCCACCGAAGTGCTTGTTCGTCATGGCGAGCACGCGGTTGACCAGATTGCCCCACGTGGCAACGAGTTCTTCGTTGACGCGACGGGCGATCTCATCGTCCGAGAGATCCGTGTCGTTGTGCTCGGGAAGCAGGGCGGCAATCGCATACCGCAGACCGTCAGGTTCGAATCGTTCGAGATACCAGTCGAGTGAGCGCCCGACTCCACGGGACTTCGAAGCCTTCGACCCGCCGAACGTGACGTACTGGTTGCCGGGGACGTTGGTCGGAAGATTGAGTCCACCATGTCCCATCAGCAAGGCAGGCCAGTAGACGGCGTGGAACGGGATGTTGTCCTTGCCGATGAAGTAGTAGGTCTCTGCTTCGGGGTTGGTCCACCAGTCCTTCCAGGCTTCCGGCGTCCC
>JAUVQS010000071.1 GCA_030598025.1 Acidimicrobiia bacterium
GAACCCGCCGGCACCGACGTTCGGGCCTTCAGTGTTCTCCCGAAAGATGACCATGTCGCACCGGTCGGGAGTTAGTCCGGCAATCGGTGTTGGCGCACCCTCATAGAGCTTGACGGGTCGGACGTTCACATATTGATCGAATGCAAATCGTAGTTTGAGAAGCAACCCGCGCTCGAGCATCCCCGGTGGAACATCCGGCGTGCCGACCGCACCCAACAAGATGGCGTCGTATCCGGCCAACTCGGCCTCAACCGTGTCCGGAAGGACTTCACCCGTTCGCAAATACCGGTCGCCGCCGAGGTCGTATTCCGTGACATCGATGGAGAAGTTGAACCGATCCGCAGCCGCCTGCACAGCCTTGATGGCCTCGGCGGTGACCTCGGTTCCGACCCCGTCGCCCGGAATGGCCGCCAGGCGGTATCCGCTCATACGTCTGCCTCGCCGACCGTCTCCTCGATGATCTGTTGAGCCGCCTTGTTCAACGCATTGACGAATGCTCTGGCCGACCCTCCGACCACGTCGGTGTCGACGGATCGACCGGCGTACGCCCTTCCACCCATCTGCACGACAACATTGATTTCTGCCATCGCGTCGGAACCCGCCGTGACCGGCACAACCCGATAGTCGACCAGACGCGCGTCGATACCGAAGGCCTTCTTCAACGCCGCGAATGTTGCGTGCACCATGCCGTCGCCCTCGGCTTCGTACTCGAGAGTGAGCCCCCGGGTCTCAACCTTGATGCTGGCCTGTGGAGTGACCTCGTTGCCGCTTGCAACATGCATGCTCACCAGGTGGATCAGCTCTTCGTTGCGAGCCGCCGCGAAGTCGACAATGGCCCGTATGCCTTCCTCGGATATTTCGCCCTTGCGGTCTGCCAGTTCCTTGAAACGCTCGAAAGCTCGCTCGAACTCTTCATCTTCGAGCACGATCTCCATGTTGCGGAGAGCATCGGCGAACCCGGCCCGGCCCGAGTGTTTGCCGAGGACGATCTGGCTGACGTGCCCGACGGCCTCCGGATCCATGATCTCGTAGGTTTCGCGATCGCGCAGCATGCCATGCTGGTGGATGCCCGATTCGTGAGCGAAGGCGTTACGGCCGACCACTGCCTTGTTGAACTGGACCGGGTAGCCGGTGAATCGGGCAACGAGGCGAGAGGTCTCGACGATCTCAGTTGTATCGGCGCCGATGTCAACACCGAACTGATCTTCACGGGTCTTGATCGCCATGATGACCTCTTCGGTGGACGTGTTGCCCGCCCGTTCCCCGATTCCGTTGATGGCGCCCTCAATCTGGCGCGCTCCGGCCGAGATAGCCGACAGGCTGTTGGCGACGGCCAGGCCGAGATCGTTGTGGCAGTGGGTCGAGATGATCACATCTTCATTGCCGCCCCGTGCTTCGTTGTAGACCCGGGTGAGCAACTCGACGTACTCGTTGGGCGTGGCGTATCCGACGGTATCTGGAATGTTGAGCGTGGTGGCCCCGGCCTCGACCGCGGCCCGGCATACGGCCAGCATGAAGTCGGGGTCGGAACGGGTGGCGTCCTGGGGCGAGAACTCGACATTGTCGGTGTAGGAGCGTGCCCTGGCGACTGCCTCCTTGACCGACTGCATCACCTCGTCCGGCGTCATGCGGAGCATTCGTTCCATGTGAATCGGGGAGGTGGATTGAAAGACATGGATCCGGTTGTGGTCGGCGTGGCGCACGGCGTCCCACGCTCTGTCGATGTCGTTCGGTACGCATCTGGCGAGGCTGGCGATGACCGGCCCCTTCACTTCTTTGGCGATGCGGGCTACTGCCTCGAAGTCCCCGTCCGAGGCGGCGGCAAAGCCCGCCTCGATTACATCGACGCGCAGTTTTGCCAATTGATGAGCGATCGCCACCTTCTCGTCGGAGTTGAGGGCGATTCCGGGCGCCTGCTCGCCGTCCCGGAGGGTGGTGTCAAAGATGATCAGTTGGTCAGACATGGCTGGAGGACCTTTCGTGGTGAACGATGACTGAGGTCACCTGGCAAGTAGTTCTTGAGCGATAGACATTTGCTCACGGCCCATCGCTCATGGTCCATGGCTCCTACCGGCCGGGCCGACCTATCGGCCGCCCGGCCGTTGAAGCGCCAGCCACCATCCACGCAATCCGATCAGATCAATCATGCGTCGTCCGCTGTCTTCGGCTCGAGGAAAGGCATCATGTTGCGCAAGTCCTTGCCGACCGTCTCGATCTGATGCGTTCTGCCCTTGGCGCGTTGCTCGAGAAGGAACGGCGCTCCCTCTTTGGCCTGTGCCAGCCACTCGTGAGCGAATGCGCCCGACTGAATTTCGGTCAGGATCTCTTTCATCGCGGCCTTGGTCTCATCGGTCACTATGCGAGAACCGCGGGTGTAGTCCCCGTATTCGGCGGTGTCCGACACCGAGAACCGCATATACGAGAGGCCGCCTTCGTAGAGAAGGTCGACGATGAGTTTCAACTCGTGCAGTGTCTCGAAGTAGGCCGATTCAGGCTGGTAGCCGGCCTCGACCAGCGTCTCGAACGAAGCTTTGATCAGGGAGGAAACGCCGCCGCACAGGATGACCTGCTCACCGAATAGGTCCGTCTCGGTCTCCTCCTTGAAGGTGGTCTCCAGAATGCCGGCCCGGCCGCCACCAATGCCCCAGGCATACGACAGTCCGAGGTCGTGAGCCGAGCCGGTGTGGTCCTGGTGCACGGCCAGCAGGCACGGCACCCCCGAGTCTTCGGTGTACGTTCGACGAACCAGATGCCCCGGGCCCTTGGGGGCAACCATGACGACATCGACATCATCCGGGGGAGTAATCGCCCCGAAGTGAATATTGAAGCCGTGCGCGAAGAACAACGCATCGCCCGGTTCGAGGTTGGGTTCGATTTCGTGCTCGTAGAGTGCGGCCATCGTCTGGTCGGGCGTGAGCATCATGATGACGTCGGCGTCGGCTGCTGCTTCCGCCGCGGTCGCCACCGTGAGTCCGGCGGCCTCGACTTCGGCCCGCCGTGCAGAGCCTTCACGCAAACCGACGGTAACGTCGACGCCGGAATCTTTGAGGTTCAAGGCGTGGGCATGCCCCTGGCTTCCGTATCCGATCACGGCAACCTTGCGGCCCTTGATGATCGAGGGGTCGGCATGCTCGTTGTAGTAGATGGTGGCCATGGGTTCCTCGCTTCTAGCTCGTACGCAACTTACGGTTCTTCTGATCGCGTGCCAAGGCGACCCGGCCCGACTTGACGAGGTCGGCGATGCCATACGGGCGAACCAACTCGACGAAGTCGTTCACTTTGTCCGGCGCGCCGGCGACCAGAAACATGATCGTCGAAACGCCAACGTCGACGGCTATCGCATCAAAGAGGGTGGCCACTTCGAGTACGTCGCTTCGTTTCTGACCGTCCGTTGAAACCCGCACGAGAGCGACTTCTCGCTCAACGGCCGATTTCGGATCGAGTTCGGTGATCTTGACCACGTTGATGAGCTTGTGGAGTTGCTTCTTGACTTGTTCGAGTTCCGGTGCGTCCACGACGATCGTCATCCGGGAAATGGACTCGTCGGCGGTCGGTCCGACCGCCAGGGAGTGGATGTTGAATCCGCGTCTGGCCAGCAGGGACGAGACTCTCGCCAGCACGCCGGCTCTGTTTTCGACGAGGACGGAGAGTGTGTGCTTGGTCATGTCAAATCCTCCGGTCCGAGAATGATCTGATCATTTGAACCGCCGGCCGGGACCATTGGAAACACCATCTCGTCCGGATCGACGACGAACTCGATCAAGACGGGGCGGTCGTTGATCGAGAGGGATTTCTCGATCGCTGGTCCAACTTCCTCCGGTGTCTCGACCCGGATGCCGACGCAACCCATCGCTTCGGCAAGCATCGGGTAGTTCACCGTGTCTCGGCCCAAAACGCTTCCGGAGTAGCGCTTGCCGTAGAAGAGCGTCTGCCACTGTCGAACCATGCCGTGTACGCCGTTGTTGATCAGGGCGATCTTGATCGGAAAGCCTTCTTCTGAAGCAGTGGCGAGCTCCTGGTGGGTCATCTGGAACGAGCCGTCTCCATCGATCAGGTAGACCGTTCGCTCGGGGGCCCCGGCCTTTGCCCCGATGGCGGCCGGCACTCCGAACCCCATCGTGCCGAGTCCGCCCGAGTTGATCCACTCCCGCGGGCGCGAGAACTTCCAGTGGAGGGCCGTCCACATCTGGTGCTGGCCGACGCCGGATACGACGATGGCATCGCCGCCGGTGCGGTTGTAGAGCTCCTCGATGACGAACTGTGGCTTCAGTGGGCCGTCTGGTTGCTGGTCGTAGCGGACCGGGTTGTCGTTGCGCCAGCGAGACACCTTCTCCAGCCATTCAGTGTGGTCCGGCGCAGGTTTGTCTCCCCAAATTTCGAGCATCTGCTCGAGAACCTTTCCGACATCGCCGACTATTGGGACCTCGGCTTGGCGGACCTTGCCGATTTCAGCCGGGTCGACGTCGACATGAATGACGCTGGCATGCGGAGCGAAGAAGTCCGGATTGCCGGTGACCCGGTCGTCGAAACGAACGCCCAGCGCCACGAGAAGGTCGGCCTTCTGAATGGCTGAGGTGGCGGCGAAGGTGCCGTGCATTCCAGGCATTCCAAGGAAGAGGTCGTGGTCTCCCGGGAATCCTCCGAGACCCATCAGGGTGGTGACCACCGGGGAGTTCGACCGCTCGGCGAATCGCTTGAGGTTCTCCGCGGCACCCGCCTTGATGATTCCGCCACCTGCGTAGATAACCGGGCGCTTCGCCTCTTCGATGAGTTTGACCGCCTCTTTGACACGGCGTGGGTGGCCATCGACGGTGGGTCGGTAGCCGGGGAGATCGAGCTTGGGTGGCTTGTGCCACTCGAGGTGGGCGTTGAGGATATCTTTGGGAAGGTCAATGAGCACCGGCCCGGGGCGACCGGTCGCGGCGATGTGGAAAGCTTCGTGAATGACATCGGGGATGTCGTCGGGATCGGTCACGAAGTAGTTGTGCTTTGTGGCATTCATCGTGATTCCGGTGGTGTAAGCCTCCTGGAAGGCGTCGTTTCCGACCGAAGTGGTAGCCACCTGTCCGGTGATGGCGACTATCGGGATGGAATCCATGAGAGCGTTCGCCAGCGGGGTGACCAGGTTGGTGGCGGCCGGACCCGAGGTGACGATGCAGACGCCGACCCGCCCGGTGGCCCAGGCGTATCCCTCGGCCATGTGCCCTGCGCCTTGCTCGTGACGAGCCAGCACGTGCCTGATCGGGCTATCGAAGAGGGGGTCGTAAGCGGGAAGGATCGCCCCACCCGGCACACCGAAAACGATCTCTACGCCCTCCCGTTCCAGTGCCTTGATGACTGCCTGGGCTCCGCTGATTGTGCTCATCGTGTTCCTTCGATCGGGATACAAAAAACCCTCCGGTTGGGAGGGCATCGGAGGGCACACACGTCGTGGTTGTGACGTATGTGCCTATTGAAGTACGAGAATATCGGTTGCGAACATGTGGAGCGGCAGTATGCGGCAATCGGCGGCGTATGTCAATCTCTTGCGGCGAGGTCTGGAGTCGCTTCGCCGTGGGCAACTTCCTCGCCGCGCCGACGAGTTCCTCAGTTGTCCGTAGAACCCAGCCGCTCAAGGGTTGCATTTGCCGACTCGACCTCCATCGACGCGGCCGCCTCGTTGCCCGAGGATTGATAGACACCGCCAAGGCGAAGGCGGGATTGGGCGGTCTCGAAGGGCATTTGAAGCCCCATCCACCCCTTCACTGCAGCCTGCAAATCTTGGATTGCATCTTGTGGACGCCCTTCCGAAACTGCCAGTGCCGCTCGTCGTTCGGCTGCTTGAGCTCGCATTGCGTCCGAGTAGCAGAGCTCGGCAGTCCCATCGAGTTCAGTCAAGAAGTTCCGTGCTTCGCTCAGGTTGCCGAGCTCCAACTCGGCGTCGATCAACACCGGGAGGTACTTGGCCCGATCTAGCGGTTGCGGGTTGTCGGCCAAGGCGTCGAGCAGTAGCCGTTTTGCAGCAGTGGCGTCGCCCTCGACCAATCGGAGCTGCGCGATTCCCGGCAGCGGCGTGAACCCGTGCTCGTGGGCCGATCGGAAATGGGTCTCGGCCTCAGCAAGCTTCCCGGCGCGCAGTTCGACCTCGCCGATCTGGTAGAGCGCTGCCCCGATTATCGGTGTGTACCCGCTGAGTTCGTCAACTGCTCGGTGAAGATCCTCGGTCGCGGCAACCCAGTCTCCTCGGAGCCACTTCAACTCTGCTCGGAAGACCCGGCAGATTCCCGGGTAGGCGGAGTCGGAGTGTTGACGGCACCAGGCTTCGGCGGCATCACTCCATTCGGCCGCTCGCTGGTAGTCGGCGACCTGATCACAAACGGACAGCATGTTGCAGTAGTTCCGACCTGTTGCGTCGGGGTCGAGCTCGCCCGAAACGGCAGCCACCATGGATTCATCGACGAGCGCCATGCCCTCATCCACCCGACCCATCGCCACGAGAAACCGGCCCTTATCCATCAGACCGAGAGCTTCAATGCTCCGATTCCCCAATTCGACTCCGACGGCGATCGTTTCGTCGGCCAGAGAAAGAGCCTTCTCCGGTTCCCCTTCGGATTCATAGGCATAGAGGCTCTGCCAACGCAAGAGGTAGCCATGGGCTTCAGTTCCCTCAGCCTCTTGCACGAGCTTCTCGGCACGGGCAACCCATGCATTGGAAACGGACTTCGCCAGGCGGTATTTGTAGAGGAACGCGAGGTCGAGGGCCGTGAGAGCGGCCGACTCGGTTTTGCCTTCGCGGGCGAGTTTCCCGAACGCCTTCTCCTTGATCGTCACGGCCTCATCGGTGCGGCCGGTCCAGAAAGCTGTCGCACCAAGTCGTTGAAGGTCTTCAGAATCCAGGTCGATTCCTTGCCCCGCGGTGCTCAATGCCTGGTAGGCGGCCTCCCATTCTTGTGCAGCGTGGGCCTGTCGCCCTTCGGCGAGAAGATCCGCCGCATCCCGCACGGGACTAGCTGATCGCAGAGGGGGGAACTCAGCCGGTAACTCCGGATGCATGACCTCAAAGACATGCTCCGGTTCATCGAGGTCCTTCAGCGCATGTGCGCCCAGATCGTCAAGACTGACGCCGGCCGGTGGGTTAGCGCGCAATAGCTGCGCGGTAACTTCCGACATAAGGACCTGGCCACCATGTCCTATGGATAGCAAGCGGGCGCAGCGATTGAGGGGTGGGCCGAAGTAGTCTCCGTCCCGCTCATCAGCGATGCCGGTATGCAGGGCCATCCGGACGAGAAACGGAGCTACGTCTCCCCATTCCTCGGCAGCCAAGTTGATCTGGATCTCGATTGCGGCGGTCACGGCATGATTTGGCGACGAGAACGCCGAGCAGAATTCATCACCTGCCGTAGTGAATACCGTGCCACTATTGGCCTCGATCGATGTTCGAACGATCGCGTCATGGCGGGCCATGGCTTCTTTCATGACAACCAGATGCGCCTCCCAGCGCCGAGTGCTTCCTTCGACATCGGTGAAGAGGAAGGTCACGGTGCCGCTGGGAGTCGATGTCATCGGTTCGTCCTAGAAGGGGCCTGTAACTGTAGCGGTGGAGGTCGAACGCCGACAGGAAGATCGTGTTGA
>JAUVQS010000001.1 GCA_030598025.1 Acidimicrobiia bacterium
CACCGAGGATCGATGTCCCACCGATCACCGCCGCCGCCACCGAGGGGAGAAGAGCGGTATCTGCAAGAGTGACGCTCGCCGTGTTGTTCAGCCCGGAGATGAGGAACCCGGCGATGCCGGCTAGGACTGCCGAGATCACGTAGAGCGCGGTCAGCACCTGCCAGGATTTGGCCCCCGACAGACGTGATGCAATCGGGTTGTCTCCGATGGCGTAGAGGAGGCGGCCAAAGCCGGTTCGCTTGAGGCCGAGAATGATCAGGGCCGCCAGCGGCACGAACACCAGAAGGTTGATCGGAATGACGTCGAACAACATGTCGGCACCAACAGTGCGGAACTCATCGGGAACTCCCGAACCCGTCTGCACCATATGAAGCTGCCAGACGTTAGCCAACCCCAGGACGACCAGGCTCATGGCCAAGGTCATGATCAACGGGTGAACGCGGAAGACACCAACGCCGATCCCCGTGACCACTCCGACGATTGCCGCGACTACAAGCGAAATCACGACGGCGAATCCCAACCCGTAGTCGCCGACCAGCGTGGCCACGAGGAACCCCGACATCGAGGCCACCGCACCGACCGACAAGTCGATTCCTGCCGTGAGCATCGTTATGGTCTGGCAGCCCGCCAGGATCGCCAGCGGAACTGCGGCGCGGATCATCACTCCGGCCCAGTTGGGGCTGACGATTCCCGGACGGATCACCTCGCTCAAGACGACGAGAATTGCGAGCAAACCCAGTAGCGGGATGAGCGGCCGCTCTCGAAACAGGGAGCGCACGCCGGTGGTCGTCAGCCACTTGGGGCGCGAACCTGAGGAGTTGGTGACGGCGCTCACCTGTCCCTCCGCAGCTGCATGAGGCTGCCGATCATGACGACTCCGACGAGGATCAGGCCTTGCGCCACCGTCGCCAGGTTGGTGTTGAGGTTCATGAAAGTCATGTCGGTCCGGAGCAGAGAGAGGATCACGACGGCGATGATTGGCCCGAAGATACCGCCGCGGCCACCGGCCAGGCTCACTCCACCGAGCACAACGGCTGCGACGCTCATCAGCGTGTATGGGCCCGGCACTGGGATTCCGATGCCGGTGCTGGCGGTGAGGCTCAGACCGGCCAGTGCCGAAAACAGACCGGTCAGCATGTAGGCGAAGATCTTTGTGCGGTTGACTGAAATACCACTTCGATACGCTGCCAGGGGAGCGCTGCCTATGGCATACAGCGACAGTCCGAGCCTTGATCGTCTAATCGGCAGCCATATCGCTGCCACAACCAGGCCCAGCACGACTGCGGCCTTCGGGATCCACGGACCGATGATCGACCCACCGGTGAGGTCACGGAGCCACTCCGCCGAGCCACCCCCGGGCGTCTTGAGGACGAGCAAGGCACAACCAGCCCAGACGAAGAGCATTGCCAGCGTGACGACGATGTCGGGCACGCGCGTCACGACGATCAAGCTCCCGTTGACGGCACCGAGCAGGAGGCCGAGCAAGAGCACTCCGAACACGACCAGGATCGCGAACCCCTCGCTCCGATCCTCCATCAAGGCGGCGGCGACGACGCTGGTCAGGGCCATCATCGAACCGATCGACAGGTCGATGCCCCTGGCGATAACCGCGAATGCCTGGGCAACTGCGGCCAGTGCGAGCGGCAGCACGGATACAGCCAGCCCCTGAATGCCCCGCGCCCCGTAGGTGGGTTGGATGATCTTCGTGAACACCAGCAGAAGGGCCAGGATCCCGATAAGACCGAGAGTCCAGGCGTTGCGGCGCATTGCAGAAACCAGCGCTCCCCGCGGGCGGGAAATCATCGTGTCCGGCGCGTCGACGGTCGTGCTCACTGATCGCTCGTTTCGGGCGAGTTCTGTTCGTTGTTCGTCTTTCTGGCACGTTCATCCGTGCCGGCTGCGTGGACCATCTGTTCGGGTAGCTGCGCCCCTGAAGGAAGATTGTGCGCCGCCCTCAGGAGGGTTGCCTCGTCGGCGTCCGAAGCGTCGATTTCCGCCACAACTTTCCCGCCGAAGATGACGATGGCACGGTCGCAGGCAAGCTGGATCTCACTGAGTTCAGAGGTGTAGAGCAGGATCGCAGCCCCGGCCCCGGCCAACTCACGCAGGAGCAGATAGATCTGGTGCTTGGTGCGAATGTCGATCCCGCGGGTTGGGTCGAAGCACAGCATCGTCTCGACTCCGTCCGCGACCCAGCGAGCGATCGTGACCTTCTGCTGGTTGCCTCCAGAGAGAAGGCGGACCTCGCTCAGTGCCCGGGTGTCGATCTGGAGTGTTTCGATCGCTTTGTCGACCTTCGGTTTCTCCTTCTTGCTGCTGATGAGGCCCCACTGCTGTATCCGGACGCTGAAGGGCAAGGCGATGTTCTCACGCACCGAGCGCTGCATCAGCAAGGCCTCGGCGCGATCGGCGGCGACGTAGACGATTCCCTCGCGTATCGCATCGGCCGGGTGCCGGAACGCGACTTCCCGGCCGTCCACGAGCACCTCGCCGGCCTCGGGGCGCTCCGATCCGGCGAGGATGTCGAACAGCTCGTCCTGGCCCTGCCCTTCGAGTGCTACTACGCCGAGGACTTCGCCGGGGCGGAGGTCGAAGGAGACGTTGGTCAGACGGGTGGCAGAGCCGAGACCGCGCACTTCCAGGCGAGGCCGCTCCTCTGCCTGCTCCTGGGCCCCGGCTCCCTGGTCGCCCCGGTCGGGCATTTGTCCGACCACCTCGCCGAGCATGAGTTCGACGATCCGATCGGCGGAGTCTGCCGTGACGTCGACCACTCCGACGGTCTCGCCTTCCCGCAGAACGGTGGCGCGGTCGCAGACCGATCCGATCTCGGTCATGCGGTGGGAGATGAAGATGATGCTGCCTTCGCCTCCCCGCCGGCCGTCGACGACCTCGAGGACGCGTTCGGTGAGGTTGGCGGGCAGCGCGGCGGTCATCTCGTCGAGCATCAGCACGTCCGGCTCGATGGCGAGGGCTCGGGCGAGGTCGATAATCCGAAGCGAGGCAAGCGGAAGGTTCCGCGCCTCGCTCGAGAGATCGAGGTTCTCCAGGCCGAGCTCGTTGATCCAGTGGCGAAATGGCTCGAGCGGCGTCTGGGTCAGACGCAGGTTGGAGCTGATGTCGAGGTCGGGGATCAGCGCCGGCTCCTGGTACACCGAGACCAGCCCGCCACGGCGTGCTTCGGCAGGCGAGTGGGCGGTTCGCTCTCTGCCGCGCACCGTGATCGTGCCCTCTTCGGGACGAACGACGCCGGTTAGAACCTTCACCAGAGTGCTCTTGCCCGCACCGTTGGCCCCCATGAGCGCGTGCGCCTCACCCGGGCGTACCCGCAGCGAAGCCGCCTTAAGTGCAACGACGGCACCGTATCGCTTCGAAACGCCGGTCGCTTCGAGCAGGTATTCGGTGGTAGGAGCAGTCATGCCTGCACGTTCCTAGGGTCGAAAAAAAGCTGATGCGCCGGAGATTGAGAATCGTCGGCGCATCAACTTCTTATCGACTAGTGAGTGTTATTCGCCGGGTCCCGCGCATGCTACGGCTTGCTCAGGCGTATACGTCGTCCAACCTTCGATCTGAAGGCCGAGCGGCCACAGCGGGTCGAGTCCATCGACCTGCCACGACTCGAGAAGCTCGATGCCATCGTCGCTGGTGTTCTCGGCGAGGACCGGCACCAGGAGGACTGTGTTCGGCTGCAGAGCATCGTCGGCAGTGTCAACATCGTCACCGTTGAGCAACGCTATCGCCAGTCCGACACCGGCACCACCGACGGCCGCGGTGTTGGTCACTGCCGCGCCCTCGAGGCCGGGGTAGCCCCCTGTGTCGAGGAGTTGCGCAACGAAGGCGCCGAGATCGGCACCGACGATCGGCACGAAGTCCAGATTGGCCTGCTGGATGGCGTCAACGACCTGGGAGTCCATGCCGGAGGTCCAGATTCCGTCGATGCCGTCGTACTGACCACTGGCGATGAAGTCGTTGATCAGCCCGGTGGTGGTCGCAGGGTCCCAACCGGTGTGTACACCCTCGATCGTTGGAACGACCTCGATGTCCGGGTTCTCGTCAAGCGCCTTCAGGAAGCCAGTGTGGCGATCCGTGTCGGCCGGGTGACCGGCGAAACCGCGCATGTAGTACACGACGCCTTCTCCACCGAGTTGGTCGAACAACCAGGCGGCGCCCAGGTAGGCGTAATCGATCTGATTGTTGTACAGGTTGTAGGTGTCCTCGTTAGTGACGAACGCGTCGACCGAGATCGTTCGAATACCGGCTTCGTTCGCCTCTTCGAGCGCTGGATTCAGCGCATCGGGGTCGTTCGGATTGAAGACGATCGCATCGACGTCCGCTGCGATCAGGTCACGGATGTCCGAGAGCTGACCCGCTGCGTCGGTGTTGCGATGGATGGTGGTGAGCTGGGTGATCTCACCTGAGGCGAGAGCTTCTGCCTTGGCCGTACAGACCTGCTCCTCACGGAAACCGTTTCCGACACCGCCACCGTTCGAGTAGCCGATGTGGTAGTTCCCGTCAGAGTCCGAGTCTCCTCCGCAGGAGACGGCCAGCATTGCAATGGCCACGATCGTCGCGAACTTCTTAAACCATGCGTTCTTGAGCATCTTTGGATTCCTCCTAAGGGTGCAAGGGCCTATCGGAGTGTCGCACACGATATGGTGGATGTCCACTTGGTTTGCCAGGCAGTTCGGACCGATTTCGATGGAACGGCAAACGTTTGCGCGGTTGGTTGGCTATCTTCGCTAGTGGAGGGGCCCTTGCCTATTCTTCGGGTTCCGGCTCGAGTTGATTGGAGCTTCATGAGGTTCAGTGAAATCAGGGCAGGCGTCGTTGGAATCGGCTTCATCGGAGTCGCGCATGTCGAAGCTCTTCGCCGCCTCGGCATCGATGTTGCAGGTGTCGTCGGATCAAGTCCCGAGCGGGCCTCTGCCAAAGCCGCCGCGGCCAACCTTCCACAGGTCTACGACAGTGTTGAGGCGCTGGTCGCCGACCCGCAGATTGACGTCATCCACGTGGCCAGCCCCAATCACGTCCATGCCGAGCAGGTGCGTCTCTGCCTCGAGGCCGGCAAGCACGTCATTTGCGAGAAGCCCCTCGCCCTCAACTCCGCGGACACTTCCGACCTCGTCGAACGCGCCGCTATGTCGGGACTCGTCAACGCAGTTTGCTTCAACATCCGGTTCTATCCGCTCAACCATCAGATGGCGGCCATGGTGCGAGAGGGTCAGATCGGCTCACCGACCTATATAACCGGCAGCTACCTGCAGGATTGGCTGCTGCTGGAGACCGATTGGAATTGGCGGCTCGTTCCTGAAGAGGCCGGCTCGCTCAGAGCCGTCGCCGACATCGGGTCGCACTGGCTCGACCTCGCCCGGTTCATCACGGGGAAACGGGTGACAGAAGTCATGGCCGATCTGCACACGTTCGTCCCCGTGCGCCGGCACCCTGTCGGCCCCGTTGAGACGTTCGCCGGGGCTGGGGATGAGGATGAGCTCATCGAAGAGGAGATGGCGAGTGACGACGGTGCCGGAATTCTGCTTCGCTTCGAAGATGGCACCAGAGGATTGGTGGCGATATCGCAGACCTCCGCCGGACGCAAGAACTCGGTCTCAATCGAAGTCGACGGATCGGATTCCGCCCTCTCCTGGCATTCGGAGGATCCTGACAAGCTATGGATCGGGCATCGCGGCAGGCCGAACGAGATCCTGCAACGCGATGCTTCGATCAACCATCCCGACGCCGCCCGGATCACTGGATATCCGGGAGGGCACGTCGAGGGCTACCCGGACACATTCCGGGCGCTCTTCGGAGAGGTATACAAGGACATTCTCGCAGGAGCACCGTCCGTCAACCCGACCTATCCGACATTCATCGACGGGCACGATGTAATGCTCGTCACAGAGGCTGTCGCCCGAAGCTCACAAGAGCAGCGCTGGGTGACCGTTGAACGATAAGGAGAAAGCATGAAGCTCGGTCTTCTCACCGCTCCATTCCCGGAGTTACCACTGGAAGACGTCGCCGAATGGACCGCCGCCAACGGATTCACAACGATCGAGATCGCCTGCTGGCCGGCGACGAGCGGTGACACCCGGCGCTATGCCGGGACCAGCCACATCGATGTCGATGGAATCTCAAACGTTCAGGCCTCCGAAATCGTCGATCGTATGGGCGGCAACGGCCTAGAGATCTCCGGGCTCGGATACTACCCAAATCCCTTGAATGCCGATTCGGACCACGCTCGGATGGTCATTGATCATCTGAAGAAGGTGATCGTCGCCGCCGGCAAGATGAACGTCGGGATCGTCAACACGTTCATCGGTGCCGATCGCGCCTTGACCCAGGACCAGAACTGGGAGAAAGCAACCCGGGTCTGGCCGGAGATCATCTCCTGCGCCCAGGACAACGGCGTGAAGATCGCCATTGAGAATTGCCCGATGATCTTCTCGAAGGACGAATGGCCGTCCGGTCACAACCTCGCCTACAACCCCAGGATCTGGCGGCGGATGTTCGAGGAGTTCGGTGAGACGATCGGTCTGAACTTCGATCCGTCGCACCTCGTCTGGCTGATGATCGACATCGAGGATGCGATCATGGAATTCGGCGAGCGGTTTTATCACTTCCAGGCCAAGGACGTGATGATCGACTACGACGGACTCTACGAGAACGGGTCGCTTTCATCCGGCATGGGATGGCAGATACCCCGGCTGCCCGGTCTCGGGGATGTCGATTGGGCCCTGGTCTTTCGGTCCCTCTACCGGGTTGGCTACGACGGTCCCATCATCATCGAGCACGAGGACCACGACTTCGAGGAAACCGACGAGTTGGTGAAGCGGGGATTTCTGATCGCCCGCGACGTCCTTGCCCCCTACGTGCACTGATTCCGGCAAACGAGCGAGGTGGCGATGGCCGTCGAGGAATACGGGCGATTTGATGTGGTTGTGGTCGGGTCGGGAGCCTCCGGCGCGTCCGCGGCGATAGCCTCGGCCCGTTCGGGGGCCACCACACTGCTGATCGAGAAGCTCCCTTTCCTCGGGGGCAACTCAACCGCGGTGCTCGACACCTTCTACGGCTTCTACACGCCGGGTGATCGTGCGCTCAAGATAGTGGGCGGCATCGGGGACGATGTAGTCGCCGGCTTGAGGAGCATCGGGACCGTCGTGGAGCGACCCAACACATACGGTGCCGGAACCGGCATCACCTACCTGGCCGAGCATCTCAAGGTGGTGTGGGAGAACCTCGCCCGGGCGTCCGCCGCGACCGTGTTGCTTCATGCGTTCGTGCAGGATGTGGTGGTACGCGACGGTCGGGTCTCCGGTCTGATCGTTGCGACCAAGGCGGGCCTGCGCTCCATCGAAGCCGGAGTTGTGATCGACGCGTCGGGAGACGCAGACGTCTGTCATCAGGCGGGCTTCGGATATGAGGCGGCGGGAACCGTCGATCCGGCGCAGACCCTCACGACGACGTTCCGGATGGCCAACGTCGACCATGCGGGGCGCGCCACGATCGGCAAGGACAGACTGCACGAGTTGATGGCGGAGGCTGCCGAATCGGGCGAGTACGACCTCCCTCGCACGGAAGGGTCCGACCACATCACCCCGATTCCCGGAGTGATCGCCACGGTCATGACCCGGATCGCTCATGCCGCCGGTGACGGTGAGTCGGAGCGGATGGCTACCGATCCCGACACTCTGACCCGTGCCGAGATGGAGGGACGCCGCCAAGCAGTCGAATATGCCAGGTTCCTGGTTGATCGGGTGCCCGGATATGCGAAATCCTCATTGGTCGCGTTGTCGAGCCAGATCGGCGTTCGCGAAACCAGGCGTGTGTACGGGGATTACCGCCTCACGAAGGACGATGTCCTTGCCGCCCGGCAGTTCGACGATCAGATCGGCCTGTGCGGTGCGCCGATCGAGGATCATCACGGCGGGGCCGGTACCGGTACGACATGGGAGTATCTGCCCGACGGAACCGCGGTCGGGATTCCAATGGGCACCCTCATCGTGCGGGACGCCACGAACGTTCTGGCAACCGGACGGTGCTTCTCGGCAACGCATGATGCGCAGGCTTCAGTTCGCTCGATGGCTCAGTGCATGGCAATGGGACAGGCAGCCGGTATTGCCGCGGCCGGCGCCGCCAAGGTCGACGGGATTGTGCGGGAAGTACCGGTCGACGAGATCCAGAGCCTGCTTCGCTCTGCCGGAGCTATCCTCGAGGCTCCCGCGCCGTGACCGCCTCCGTGCGTACGGTGCTAGGCGACATCGCCCAGGTCGATCTCGGGATGACGTACGTCCACGAACACCTGATCATCGATTCGCCGCTGGTCATCGACCGGTGGCCCCACATTCATCTGCCGGATGTCGATGCGGCCGTGCGCGAACTAGAACCGTGTGTCGCGGCCGGCGTCGGGGCGATTGTTGATGCGATGCCGGCCGCCTCCGGCCGGGACCCCGTGCGACTGGCCGAGATCAGCCGGCGTAGTGGTGTCCACGTGATTGCTTGTACCGGACTCCACACGTCCAAGTACTACGGAGGCCAGCCATGGACGGTCGACGAGTCACCGGAAGCGCTGGCCGGGCGGTTCATCGCGGACGTCATCGAGGGGATCGACCGCTTCGACTACCTGGGCCCGGTTGTCGAGCGAACCCCGCAGCGCGCCGGGATTCTGAAGGTGGCGGTTCTCGAAGATGCACCGACCCGGCGTGACGTTCGTGTATTCGCAGCGGCCGCCATCACACACGTTGCAACCGGGGTTCCCATACTGACCCACTGCGAGGGGGGCATCGGAGCGATGGCTCAGGTCGAACTGCTGGAGAGGCTGGGCGTTCCCCTCGAACGGGTGGTGATCTCGCATACCGACAAGGTTTCCGATCGCTCCTACCACCGGGACCTCTTGGAGACCGGTGTCTACCTCGAATACGACCAGGCGCTCCGGCAGGGCGGGCGTGCTGCCGAGGGAACGGGTCGCCTCGTGGCGACGATGGTGGAGGAGGGTTTTGTCGACCGGATGATGCTCTCCGCGGACGGCGCACGGCGGGACCTGTGGAGCGTGTACGGCGGACTGGGTCTGGCCTGGCTCGCCACCCGATTCGTCGAGATCCTCGGAGGTCTGGGTGTGGACGATGAGGCGATCCACACGATGTTCGTCAAGAACCCTGCCCGATTCTTGGGTTTCGCCTAACCGGGACAGTCTCTCCGGAGGGGGCCCCCTCCGCTCTCGCCTATCGGCGAGACCACCTCCCCCAAACCTCGCTGCGCTCGAAGGGGGAGGAAACATGTTGTTTCTCCCTCCGAAGGGGGGAGATGTCGAGTCTTCGCGACAGAGGGGACTATCCCGCCGCCGACCTGTCGGCCAGCACCACTGCACTCGGATGTTCGCGAAGGAAGCTCGCCGGGAGGTCCGGGCCGATGGGGTCGGTCAGCATGCGGTCGAGGATTTCTGTCTTGTTTGGACCGGTTACCAGCAGCCAGACCTCGCGTGAGTCCAGAATCGGTCTCAGGCCAATGGTCATACCCAATTCCGGCTCAGTCGTAGACCCGTATCGATCTTTTGCCGCAACCCTGGTAGCCGGAGCGAGTCGAACGACCCGTGTAGGAGATTCAGCCGCCGATCCGGGCTCGTTCAATCCCAGGTGACCGTTGCCGCCGAGCCCGAGAATGGTGAGGTCCAGGCCCGCATCATCGATGAGACCTTCGAACCTCCGGCACTCGTCATCTAGATCCGAAGCGTGAGCATCTAGGGCATGAACGATGGCCGGCGGAGTCTCGAGCTTCGCCAGGAAGTCCCGCCGAAGGACACCATCACAACGAGCTGGATCTCCTGCCGGAAGAACGAACTCGTCCAGCAGGAAGATCTCGGCCTGTCCGAAGTCGATGGACGGAGCAGCCCGGGAATACATCGGTCGCGGAGTATCACCTGTGGGCAGGCACAGGCGAGCCGCCGGACACTCCTCCATGAACGAGGTCCACCGACCGGCTACCTGGTCTGCCCACCGCCCGTCGTCGAAGATCTCGAGGCGGATACTCACCCGTCGGTGACGATGTCGAACACCGACCCGGTGTCTTTGTCGCTCAGGATCAGCTTGGTCCGGCCATCCGGGAGAATCTCCTCTTTCACGATGGCGTGGCCGTCGTGTCGCCTGATATCCTTCGAGATCCTCGGTGTCGACCCTCCGCGCCACTCGACCTCAACCGGTTCCCATTGCTTGGTCTCAGCTGAACGGAACGCCGCATCCATCACCGCGTTGACCACGTACCCATCGTAGAACGTCTCAGTCGGGTCGGTCCCGGCATCCATTGAATCGAACATGTCCGTGAACATGTGGACGTACCCGAGTTCAGTGACCTCATCGCCGACCGGGAACAACCAGCCTTCTGTCGACTCAATCTTTTCTGCGAGGTAGCCAGCGCCACCGCCCGATGTGTACATCTCAAAGCCGGTGCGTAGGAAGTTATTCGTCCAGATCGTTCCTTCGGTGCCGGCAACCTCGTCACGGAGATCCATGCCGCCCCGGAAGGTCCAGCTCACCTCGAACTGGCCCAGCGCCCCTGACTCGAACTTGATGAGCACGACTGCGTTGTCTTCGGCTTCGATCGGGTGCACCAGGGTATCTGCCCACGCCATGACCTCGACGGGCCGGTTGCCCTTGCCGACGTAGCTGCGGATGATCTCGATGCAATGACAGCCGAGATCGACGATCGCCCCGCCGCCGGCGTTGGTCTTGTCCCAGAACCAGGCGCTGTGCGGGCCGGGATGGGTCTCACGTGACCGCACCCAGGTGACGTCTCCGATCGCACCGGCACGCACGGAGTTGAGAGCCTTGAGAGTCTTCGGTGTGTAAACGAGATCTTCGAGGTAGCCGGAAAACACGCCGGCGGACTCGACCTTGTCGAGAATCCGCTTGGCTTCTTCGGCGTTGCGGGCAAGGGGCTTCGTGCACAATACGGCCTTTCCTGCATCGGCGATGAGGCCGATGACCTCCTCGTGCAGGAAGTTCGGAAGGCCGACCACAACCACGTCGGTATCGGGATGATTGATCGCATCCTCCAAAGAGGTCGTCGTCTCAGGGATATCCCACCGCGCGGCGAAGGCCTTGCCGCGGTCCTCCGACCGTGAGTAGACCACCTGGACGCGGTCACGTCCCCGTTGACCGTGCAGGGTCATGGTGTAGAAGTCACCAATGAGGCCTGTACCAAGCATGGTGATCGAGTGTCCACCCATGGCAATCTCCTTCTGATCGTTGGCCGTCCAACCAACATAGCCGACGCGAGGAGGCGGTCGTTCGGGGCTGGTCAGAAGCGGTCGCCACTCTGGCAGCGGGGGAGAAAACGCCCGCCGGAGGTTTCCGCTCTATTCCGACCGCACGCTTTCACCCAGACCGAGTCAGGATGCTCGCTTCTGCGCAGAGCGCTTCGACGTCGTCGAGTTCAACCGGCACCGAGTCCGTCATGTTCTCGTTGCCGGCACCGGTGATCAGGATGTCATCTTCGATCCGAACGCCAATACCCCTGAACTCTGCCGGAATCGTGTGTTCGACGGCTTCCGCCTTTTCGAGTTCTGCCCCTTCGAGGGACCTCGCCTGCTTGGCCCCCAGTGTCATCCGGCGTTCGGTCCACTCGTCGAGGTCGTATTCGAGGAGGTGGAAGGTGGTGACTTCGCGGTCGGCCCGGACGTAGATGCCCGGTTCGACAGTGAAGGTCATGCCGGCTTCGAGATTCCTGTGCTCTCCAGCGACCTTGTGTGTACCGGCGTCATGGACATCCATGCCGAGCCAATGACCGGTTCCGTGCATGAAGAACTCCCGGTAATGGTGGAAGCCAATCGAGTCATCAACACCAAGCGGAAGCAAGCCAAGATCCACCAGACCTTCGGTGAGAATCTGAGTGCAGGCCAGATGTATGCCCCGCATCGTCGCACCGGGAACGGCAGCCGCAATGCCTGCCTTCTCGGCTGCCAGAACGACCTCGTACACCGCCCGCTGCGGCCCGGTGAAACGGCCGTTGACGGGGAACGTCCTGGTGATATCTGCTGAGAAATACCCGAATTCTGCGGCGGCGTCGATCAGAAGCAGGTCACCGTCCTCCATCTGCCGATCGTTTTCTGTGTAGTGGAGCACCGTGGCGTTGGCCCCCGAAGCGACTATCGACGGGTACCCGTTCCTCATCGAGCCGTTCTGACGGAACACAAACTCCATGGCCGCTTGCACCTGATATTCAAACTGACCGGGTGCCGCGTACCGCATGGCTTCGATGTGGCCGTCTGCACTGATCGCGCTCGCCTTCCGGAGTGAATCTATCTCGGCAGGAGATTTCCGCAGGCGAAGTTCGGCGATAATGGGCGTCGGATCTGTGATCGTGAAGGGCACCTGATATCCGAAGCGTTCGTGCAATGGCGGGAGCTTGCCGAGCACCGCAGACATCCGTCCGTCGAGGCGGCCTCCCCAGGCGAAGTACAGTTCGGAATAGCCGATCAAGCGATCCTGCAAAACGGATTCCAGGTCGTCGACGGAATAGGCCTCATCCGCACCGTATCGTTCCTTCGCCCCCTCGACGCCGACCCGATACCCATTCCAGGTCTCCATTTCCCGGTCGCGGGGCCTGACGAAGAGGGTGAACCGATCGGGTTCGAGCACCGCGACGGCGTCCGGTTCTGCAAACCCGGTCAGGAAGAAGAAGTCGGAATCCTGGCGGAACTCGTGCTCGACGTCGTCGTTGCGCGTCTGTTCGGAGGCGGCAGGTATCACGGCCACCGAGGAGTCGATCTGCTCGAGGAACTGGCGGCGACGCTCTGCGTGGAGGATGGAGTTCGAATTCATGCTCCGAGGGTACCCGTCCCATGAGCCGTCAGCCGTGAGCCGTCAGCGATTCACAATTCGCAAGAACGGTGAACCAGAACCTGTCATGCTCCCGGGACGCCAGTCTGTCAGATTCCGGCGTGCCAATCCGCAATGGCCGAACCGATCGCTTCTGGTGAATCTTCCTGGATGAAATGCAGACCAGGAACAGTCACCTCTGTTTGATTTGGCCAGCCACGACACAGTTCGCGTTGCCTACCGGTGAGGATCGATCCTGGATCCGCATTGATGAACAACTTCGGGAAATCGGATTCCGACAACCACTCCGAGTTTGCCTGCACAATCGCCTGCATGTCGGCCGGTTCTTCATCGAGTGGAATCTGGCGCGGCCAGGTCAGCGTCGGCCGCCTTGCCTCCCCCGATTCCAGGTAGGGGCGGCGGTACTCCTTCATTTCCACGTCGGTTAGATCTCGAAGAATGGAATTCGGGAGTATCCGTTCGACGAAGATATTCTTGGTGAGGACGATCTCCTCGCCGGCTTCCGACCGCATCGCTCTGAAGATCTTGGTGGCGCCCTCAGGCCAGTCGTCCCATGCCACGGGGGCGACGATGGTCTCCATGTAGGCGATGCCCTTCACTGCCTCGCGGTGACGGTTCGCCCAATCGAATCCGAGGCCACCGCCCCAGTCGTGCACAACGAGCGTCACGTTGCTCGTCACTTCGAGTTCAATGAGCAGCGTGTCGAGGTACATCCGATGATCGGCGAACGTGTACGAGTTCGGGCCGCTCGGAAAGAGCTTCTCGCTGTCGCCCATGCCAATGAGGTCGGGAGCGATCACCCGTCCTCGGTTTTCCAGATACGGCATGATGTTTCGCCACAGATATGAGGAGGTCGGATTGCCGTGGAGAAAAACGATCGGATCTCCCTTGCCGGCTTCGACGTAAGCCATACGCAACCCGAGCACATTCTTGTATTGCTTCTTCCATTTCACGGCAGCGCTCCAATAGTGGCAGTGGCACAGACCATACAAGCCATCAGCCATCAGCCATCAGCCATCAGCCATCAGCACGGTAGAACGTAGAACCTGATGTTCACGATTCACCTCTGACTCGCGACCCGCCACTCGCGACCCGCGACCCGCGACTTCATATACTCCCCTCCCCCAAGGAGGCCTCATAGAACTTACTCCAGGACTGGTTCTGTCGATGTGGGCAGCCGGTATCGCAGCAGGTGCGGTGCCCGTGGCCATGTGGCAGATCGTCGGTCCCGGTTTCCACCGCCTCGCGGCAGGGTCGGCGGCGCTCATAGGTGCCGGAGCTCTCGTGTTCGATGCGAAGCCGGGCACGATCATCGGCCTGGTATTCCTGGTCGCCGCAGCAGCAGTCGCAGACCGACCAGGGTGGGCGGCAACGGCTTTCGCGGTCTCGGCAGCCGGGTTTTTCGTCTCCGCGCTGTCCCACGGGAATGGAATCCTGACGATCACCGGCGCAGTGACGCTTGGGGCCGTGACCGATGAGATGCTGCTCGGTCACTGGTATCTAGTCGACCCGCGGCTGCCCCGGTGGGCACTCAAATCGTTGGATGGAGCAGCGGCGCTCGGGTTGATTGCCGACGCCGGGCTCCTTGTTCAACGTGGAGCACTCACCTGGGAATCCGAGGCCTTCGTTGTCGGATGGGCGTTTGTCGGCCTCGCCCTGATGACCGCACTGCTGCTGGTGGGTGTTTGGTTCGCTCTCCGAGAACGTGGATACAACGGCGTCATGGCCGCTACCGGGTTGTCGTATCTGGCAGTCCTCACCGTGATCGGGGCCACGATCAGCGGACGATCACTCGTGGGGCATGAAAGCTCCGGACTGTTATCGAGATAGGATGCGGCCACAGTGCATATCTATACGAAGAAGGGCGACGACGGCACCACCGGACTGTTCTACGGCGGCCGGGTCTGGAAGGACGATCTGGCGCCGGAAGCCTACGGGTCCGTCGATGAGGCAGTTGCCGTTTTGGCATCCGTCCGGTCGTTGGCAACAGGCAGCCTCGCCGAACGAATTCTCAGGCTGCAACGGGACTTGTTCGTTGTGGCGGCCGAGCTGGCAACCGCCCCGGAGAATCGCCACAAACTCGAAGACGGCATAAGCCGGGTCACCACAGCAATGGTCGACCAACTCGAGAACTGGATCGATGCCGTGGTCGAGGAGATTGGACAGCCCACAGAATTCATCGTGCCGGGCGAGGCGCCGCTGCCGGCGGCACTCGATCTCGCCAGAGCGATAGTGCGGCGAGCCGAACGACGCTGCGTAACCTACGCGCGCACAGGAGGCCTCGACGGCAGCGCCGTCATTCAGTACCTAAATCGCCTAGCAGATTATCTCTACACACTTGTGCGAGCCACCGAATCCGAGTGGCAGCCTTCACGAACGGAATAGGAGTTTCGATGGTCGAATTCACAGCAGGCGCCGCCCTCGGCGAGGCCGGTGGAAAGGTTCTTGCCGTTCCGGTCTTCAGCGACCGCACCTGGGGACCGGGCGCCGAGGCAGCCGCCGATGCGATCGGTTCCGCGCTCGATTCCGAATTCGATCGGGTTGATTTCACCGGCAAGCTCGGTCAGGTTGCGATCCTGCCCGGATCCGCCGATTCGGCATTTGAGACCTATGCCTTCGTCGGACTCGGCGAGGAGGCCGACAGCGAGACGATCCGACAGGCGGCCGGATGGCTGGCACGTTCCGTTTCACGCATAGATCACGTCTCAACAACCCTCCACATGGTGGACGTTGAGGGCGCGGCCAAGGCCTTCGCAGAAGGCTTCCTCCTGGCCCTCTACCGGTTTGACAAGTACCGGTCGGAACCGCAGCCGTCGAAAGTCGAGACGATGTCGTTCGTCGGAGAGAACGTCGATGAGGCAAAGGCGGCCGCCGACGCCGCCCGACCGGCTGTTGTAGGCGCCATGTTGACCAGGGATCTCATCAATGAGCCCGCCAACGCCAAGTCGCCTGAAACCCTCGCCGGAGTAGCCGCCGGCGTCGCGGAGGAACACTCTCTGCGCATCAAGGTGTACGAGCCGGACGAGTTCGCAGCTGAGCGCTTTGGAGCACTAGCCGGTGTCGCCGCCGGCGCTCACAACCCGGCCCGGATGGTGGAGTTGTGGTACGAGCCGGAAGACCCGCAGGCCTTCCTGGCCCTGGTCGGCAAGGGAATCGTCTTTGATTCTGGCGGCCTCTCCCTGAAGCCGGCCACCGCCATGGAAGACATGAAGACCGACATGTCCGGGGCGGCCGTGGTATTCGGAGCCATCAAGGCCATCGCCACGCTGGGATTGCCGATCAAAGTTCTCGCCATTACTCCTATCACGGAGAACATGCCGGGCGGCAACGCCACCCGGCCGGGCGATGTGCTCGTCCCTCGGAACGGCACCTCCATCGAGGTGCTCAACACCGATGCTGAAGGCCGGCTGGTCCTGGCCGACGGATTGTCCCTGGCGGCAGAGCACCAACCGGACCTCATCGTCGACATCGCCACGCTGACGGGTGCGTGTCACGTAGCGCTCGGCGACAAAATTGCAGGACTCTGGTCGAACGATCAAGACGCAGCCAGGGAGGTCCTCAAAGCGTCTGCCCGCACCGGCGAGAGGTTCTGGCAGATGCCCCTTCCTGCCGACTACCGCAAAGCCATGGATTCAGAGATTGCCGACATCAAGAACATCTCAGGCGCCCGCCACGGTGGCGCCATTCATGCCGCTCTGTTCCTCGAAGAGTACGTCGGCGAAAACCGGTGGGTGCACCTCGATATCGCCGGCCCGGCCCGTTGGACGGAAGAGGAGCACTACCAGCGCAAGGGCGGATCAGGATTCGGCGTTCGAACTCTCGTAGCCCTGGCGGAGGACCTGAGTCGACCCGTTCTTGCGTGACTTCTGCTCGCTGAGCGAGCAGAAGTCACGCAAGAAGGATCAGGAGATTGCCGTGCGGAGACGCTCGATCTGATGGTGAACGCTTTCAGTGCTCCCGCCGCCCGGGGTTGCTCTCCGGTTGATCGAGTCGACCGGATCGATCCTGGCCAGGTCGCTCTCGATGAACTCCTCGTGGGCGGCGGCAAGATCGATGAAGGTGGCCTGATCGAGCGATCGCCCCTCCGCCACCAGCGACGCAACCAACTTTCCGACCGCCTCGTGGGCCCGCCGGAATGGCAACCCCCTCTCCACCAGCACCTCGGCCAGATCCAGGGCCGTTACCCAGGGGGAAGGCGCGGGCGGGTGGAATTCGGCCGACTCGTGTAGAGCGGTAATGGCGACGAGGGTCCCGGCCAGCGTGTCGTCGGCCCGGAACACGTGCTCCTTGTCTTCCTGAAGATCCCGGTTATAGGTGAGCGGGAGGCCCTTCTGGAGGGCAAGGAGGGCAGTTAGGTCACCTATCGTTCCGGCGGCCTTCCCGCGCGCCAGCTCAGCGATGTCCGGATTCTTCTTGTGAGGAAGCGCCGACGAACCAGTCGTGAGCCCGTCCGCGAATGTCACCCACCCGAATTCCTGTGAGGCCCAAAGGATCAACTCTTCGGCCAGACGCGAGGCACTCACCATCGACTGCGCGCAGACCCAGGCGTACTCGGCGACGACATCCCGGGAGGCCACGGCGTCCATCGAATTCTCGAACACCCCGGCCATTCCCAGAGATTTCGCAACGTCGGCCGGGTCGAGGAGCAAACTAGATCCACCAGAGGCGCCGGCGCCCAGCGGCGACACATCTAGGCGCTTGCTGAGATCGGCGAACCGATCACGATCGCGCACCGCCATCCACGCGAAGGCGAGGAGATGATGCCCGAGCGGTACCGCTTGCGCCTGCTGAAGATGGGTGTAAGACGGCACGACGGTTTCCACGTGACCCTCCGCCAGGTCGGCGAGCGTCAGCGCAAAGCCGGCGAGTTGTTCCATCCGCTCCTCAGCGGCCCGGAGCAGATAGAGGCGCAGATCGAGGGCAATCTGGTCGTTGCGAGACCTGCCTGTATGGAGCTTGCGGCCGGAATCGCCGACCAACTCAATGAGCCTGCGCTCAACAGCCGAATGAACGTCCTCATCTGATTCGCTGAACTCGAACGCCCCTGCTTCCGCCTCGGTCAGAATCGCTCGCAAACCATCACCGAGCATCGCTGTTTCCTCGTCGGACAGGATCCCAACACGACCGAGCATCCCGACGTGGGCGATCGACCCTTCGACGTCCACCTCGAGCAGCCGCCGATCCGTGTGAGAGGCTGTGTATGCCCACAGAACGTCGTCCGGCCCGTCGCTGAACCGTCCACCCCAGAGAGTCATATGACACCTTCGGCGCGGTACTTGGTACCTGGTACTTGGTACCTGGTACCGGAGCGACGAAGTCGCTCCGCCTTCATTCGCCCTCTCCTAGGCGTTCTTCGGCCAGTTTTCGTAGGCGCAGGGCGTTCAATTTGATGAAACCCGACGCGTCGGCCTGGTCGTAGACGGAGTCCTCTTCGAAGGTGACAGTCGCATGATCGTAGAGGGCATAGTGATCCGACCGCCGGCCCTCGACATACACCCCACCCTTGTAGAGCTTCAACCTCGCTTCACCGGAAACACGCTTCTGCACGTCGTCCATGAAGGCCTGCAATGCTTCACGCTCCGGCGCAAACCAGAAGCCGTTGTAGACCATCTCGGCATACCTGGGCACAAGCTCGTCCCGCAGGTGAGCAACCTCCCGGTCGAGGGTGATCGACTCGACGGCCTTGTGGGCATGGTGAAGCACCGTTCCCCCGGGGGTCTCGTAGACACCCCTGCTCTTCATTCCCACAAAACGATTCTCAACAATGTCGACACGACCGACGCCATGACCGCCTGCGACCGAGTTGAGATGAGTCAGTAACTCAACCGGTGCCATCTCGACCCCATCGACGGCCACCGGGTTCCCCTTTTCGAACGAAACGGTGATGATCTCCGCTTCGTCGGGGGCATCCTGAGGATCGACCGTGGTGCGGAACATGCTCTTGGGCGGTGCGGTCCATGGATCTTCGAGGACGCCGCCCTCGTACGATACGTGCAAGAGGTTGGCGTCCGTTGAGTACGGCTTCTCGGCGGTGACCGGTATCGGAATGCCGTGCTGTTCGGCGTACGCGACGAGATCTGCCCGGCCCTTGAGATCCCATTCGCGCCACGGCGCTATCACCTTGATGTCTGGCTCGAGAGCGTATGCGGAAATCTCGAACCTGACCTGATCGTTGCCTTTGCCGGTGGCGCCATGCGAGATCGCGTCCGCGCCGTACTTTCGCGCCGCCTCGATCATCCCCTTGCTGATGATGGGTCGAGCCAGTGACGTCCCGAGCAGGTAATACCACTCGTACACGGCGTTGGCCCGCAAGGCCGGAAACACATAGCCCTCAACGAACTCGGCAGTGAGGTCCTCGGCGATAGCCTCGACGGCACCCGTCCGGATCGCTTTGATCTTCGCCTCTTCGACCTCTTCTCCTTGGCCGACATCGGCCGTATAGGCGATGACCTCGGCGTCGTACTCCTCGATCAACCACTTGAGGATGATCGAGGTGTCCAGGCCCCCGCTATATGCAAGAACGACTCTCATAGGGCGCCGAGTTCTTCGAGTTCGCCGGCTATTCGCCGCCCGCCGATCTCGTCGGCTACAACGACCAGCAGCGTGTCATCGCCGGCGACCGTGCCCAGCACACCCCCAATGGCTCCCCTATCAATGGCTCCCGCCACCACCTGGGCGGCGCCGGGGGGCGTGGTGATCAGAACGAGATTGCCGGTCGGCACAATCGTCTCAGCGAACTCGATGAGGAGCCGTCTCAACGCCTGCGCTGCTGCCGCATCGTCTCCACCTCGGTCCGGGGCCTGGAGTGTGTACATCGATTTCCCGTTCTCATCGCGAGCTTTGATGGCCCCGAGTTCCCGGAGGTCGCGAGACACCGTCGCCTGGGTCACTTCAAACCCCCCATCGGCGAGCCGTTCCACGAGTAGCGACTGACTGCCCACACCATCATGGGTGATGATGCGGCGGATGGCACGCCTTCGAGCGGCTGTATTAGGCATGGCATGACTATACGATGCCCTGTATAGATATGCAAAATGAGCTCAGGACGATCGGCGCAGACCGAACCTCTTCAGGCTCGTCCGGCGGCCACCTCATCAGCACGATTGCGCCCCGCCAGAAGGATCAGATCCTCGTGAAGCTCGAACCAGATGTTGTGGTAGCTGTCAACCCTGGGGGACGCTATGTAGTCGAAGTCTCCGTCGGCAACCTGTTTCGCTGCTCGTTCAAGACGGGCTGCGTACGCACCAAGCCGCGGGAGCCCGGATTTCAGCGAGTCGAGCCACCCGGATGCGGCCTCAGCTAGTGATGCGAATGACGACAGAACGGCCGCATCGTGCTCCGAGTCGGCATGGTCGTTGAGGATCTGCGCACCCTTGAACTCCCGCATTTGCCAGCCCGTTACTACGTCCTTCATCCTCTGGTCGAGAGGTAGCAGCGCCTCGAGGGCCGCGTCTGCATTCTTCGCACCCCATTGCTCGCGATCGGTTGCAATCATCTCGCCGCCAACCGTCTTGCCGTCCTCGGTGAGTGTGAACATCCCCCCGGTCAGCTCGGCCAGTCCGTCTGCGGCGATGGCATCGAGGATCTCTCCAATCATCTCCGGCGTAGAGAAGAACGCCTGTGCCAGATCCTCCGGCATGGCAAAACCCTTGATTAGTAAGGCTCTTTGGACAGCGTCGCGTTGGGGTGATCCGGCTTCAGGTTCCCCGGCTTCGGCCTGGTCTTCAGCCGCCGAGCCGCTCGCTTCTGGTTCGGCAATCTCGATGCCAAGCTCATGTGCCCAGGTCAACAGCTTCGCCGCCTCCGGGACGATCGTAACACCACCCGACACGGCACCCGCGAGGACCTCGCCGGTGGTGCCATCGATCGTCAACAGCTCTCCGACAGCAAGGGCCAGGTGTCCGAAGATGACGGTATCGCCCTCGACACGCACCGAGGCCGCTCCCACAACCGCCGGGATCCCCCACCCGCGAGCTACCACGGCCGCGTGGCTTGCGAGACCTCCCGTGGAGGTCAAGATTCCTGCCGCGCGGGCCATACCGTGGACGTCGTCCGGCGACGTCTCGCGGCGGACGAGCACGACGGTCCTACCGGCCTCTGCCATCGCTACGGCAGCCTCGGGTGTGGTTGCGATCTCGCCGGAGGCAACTCCGGGCGACGCGGCCAGTCCGGTGGCGATCACCGGGGCACCTTCGGCGCGCTCGCCCGGAATCGTTGGAGGATCAACAAGAAACCGCGCCACACGCGCGACGGCTTCGGAACGCGACAGGGGGAAGTCTTCGTCTTCGGTCATCTCGACCGCTATTCGTAGGGCAGCCTGGGGGCTCCGTTTGCCAATACGGGTTTGCAGCATCCACAGCCGCCCCTGTTCGATCGTGAACTCGATGTCGCATACGTCCGCGTAGTGGCGCTCGAGCACTCCGGCGTATCGGCGCAACTCGTCGGCGATCGCCGGCATTCGCTCGTCCAAGACCGATATGTGCTCTGTCTGGTGGGCCCCAGCGACGACGTCCTCCCCCTGCGCGTCGAATATGACATCACCGTAGAGAGTGGCCTCGCCGGTCGCCGGATCGCGGGTGAAGAGGACTCCGGTGCCCGAATCTCGTCCTCGATTACCGAAGACCATGGCCTGTACGATGACGCCGGTTCCGAGGTCGTCGGGAATGTCTTCCCGACTCCGATAGCTCTGGGCTCTGTCGCTGTTCCAGGAGCGAAACACCGCTTCGATGGCGCCCCGCAACTGCTCCCAGGGATCCTCCGGCGCGGCGGCGCCGACAATATCCCGATACTGCGCGTCGAAACGTTCCCGGCAGGCATCAACGAAGGCGGGGTCTCCCGAAATCGCCGCGAGGCCGTCCGCCGTGGTCTCGTTCAAACCGAGGTTGAGGACGGTGTCCATCATCCCCGGCATCGAGACCGGGGCACCCGACCGCACACTCACAAGCAACGGATCTGACGAATCGCCGAATCTGCGGCCGACCAACTCCTCGATGTGAGCCATGTTCAGCCGGATCTCGTCCTCTAGACCCTCCGGCCATCCTTCCGCCAAGTATGTCAAGCAGGCCGCAGTAGAAATAGCGAAGGCAGGCGGCACCGGAAGGCCCAACTCGTTCGCCATCACACCGAGGTTGGCTGCCTTACTGCCGATGACCGCTGCCACATCCGAGAGTGGCAGGCCGTGGTCGTGATCAAAGGCATACACGTAGCTCACGATCGCTCCATCTTCGATAATCGATTATTCTGAGGATACGAGCATCGCCTCGTGACCGTCAACTGCGACTAGGGCGCCCCGGCAGGTCGGTCGAGATTTAGTTGCCCGTTGCCGTGTCGGTAGTCTTGAATCTGGGCTGAGGTGGGACCGACTCAAGTGAAATGCCGCTCGAGGAGGAATCGATGCCAACGCACAAGATCGCAATTATCCCGGGAGATGGGGTCGGCGCAGAGATCTCCGAGGAGGCCTCCCGTATCCTGAACGCCGCGGCCGACATCCACGGATTCGACGTCGAAACCGAAACCTTCGACTGGTCATGTGACCGGTATCTCTCGGTGGGTGAAATGATGCCCGCCGACGCCCTCGAGACCCTCCAATCCTTCGACGCCATCTTCCTCGGCTGCATCGGTGATGCCAACAAGGTTGCCGACCACATCTCGCTCGAGATGCTCTTGACGATTCGGAAAGGGTTCGATCAGTACGTCAACCTTCGTCCGATCAAGCTCTATCCGGGTGTTGAAACGCCCATCAAGACCGCCACACCGGAAACTGTCGACATGCTCGTGATTCGCGAAAACACCGAAGGTGAGTACTCCCACAACGGCGGCTTCTTCAAGCGTGGAACGCCGGACGCCTTCGCTCTCCAGACAGGGATCTTCACCTGGAAAGGTTGTGAACGGGCGATCCGTTACGGATTCGAGGCCGCCCGAAAGCGCGCCAAGCTCGGAACTGGTAACGGCCCGGTCGGGCGGGTTACGAATTGCACGAAGTCCAACGCTCTCAATTTCTCGATGGTCTTCTGGGATGAGGCCTACGACTTCGTCGCCAAGGACTTCCCCGATATCGCCACGGACATGGCTCTGGTAGATGCTCTGACGATGTGGTTCGTAAAGAATCCGGACTGGTTCGACGTCGTGGTTGCCTCGAATTTGTTCGGGGACATCATCACCGACCTCGGGGCAATGCTGCAAGGCGGAATGGGCTTCGCAGCAGGCGGCAATGTCAACCCCGAGGGGGCTTACCCGTCGATGTTCGAGCCGATCCACGGGTCTGCACCGAAGTACACGGGCAAGCGGATCGTGAATCCGATCGCATCTATAGAGGCAGTCCGCATGTTGCTCGACCACCTGGGTGAACAAGAGGCCGCCGCTCAAATCCAGCAAGCGGTCGCCGACACTCTCGGCGCCGGCGAAACCCGAACCAAGGACATGGGCGGTACCAACTCAACGGACGAAATGGGCGAGGCCGTCGAGAGCGCGATGAGAAAGACCGCCTGAACGGCGAGGAGGAAACATGGCAAAAGTCAGAGTGGGTATAGCAGGTTACGGCGTCATCGGACAAAGGTTGGCGACGGGAGCAGCTCGCCAGAAAGACATGGAACTGGTGGGGGTGGCCGATGTCGCTCCAACCCTGCCGGTTCGCGCCCTGGCGGAACGCGGGATGCCATTCCCCCTCTTCTCGGCCGTACCAGGCAGCGAAGTTGCTCTAGAAGCAGCAGGCATCCCCGTCGCGGGCGGGTTTGACGACTTGCTCGGCCGGGTCGACATCATGCTCGATGCCGCCCCAGGCGGCATCGGCGCCAAAAACAAGGCGAAGTATGTCGAGGCAGGCGTCAAGGCCGTATTCCAGGGCGGAGAGAGCGGCGAGGTTGCCGATGTGTTCTTCCACGGATACGCCAACTACGACAAGGGTTTGGGCCAGAACTACCTGAAGCTGACCTCGTGCAACACGACCGGCTTGATCCGAACGGTCCATTGGCTCGATCGGGCTGTCGGCATCGAGAAGGCGGCCATCACGATCATTCGTCGGGTAGCCGATCCCGGCGATACGCATCGTGGCCTGGTCGACTCGCTGCAGATGGAGGCAATCCCGAACCATCAGGCGGTCGACCTCATGAACATCATGCCTCACATCGACGCCACCGGGCTTCTAGTACACACCCCGGTTACGCATGGGCACATCATCACGATCGTCGCCACACCCAAGACCAAGACCAATCCGGCCGAGGTGGTCGAGGCGTTCAAGGAGCATCCACGGATCAGGGTCGTACGCATTGCGGACGGATTCACAACCAACACGTCGCTGTTCAACTACGCCCGTTTTCTTGGGAACGAGCGAGGCGATATGTACGAGGTCGGTCTCTTCGAGGAGACGGTCGGTATGTCCGGTGACGATGTCATGTTCGCCATCAATATCCCGCAAGAGTCTGTTGTGATCCCCGAGACGATCGACGGTGTGCGCGCCGCGATGCGAATGCAGGAGAGCCAGGAAGAAGCGGTTGGCTTGACGAACAAGTATCTCGGCATCGGCTGAGTCGGAGGATAAGTCATGAAGATCGCGTCGTTGGACGACTTCGATGTCCGCGGCTCTCGGGTCCTGCTCCGAGTTGACATCAACTCGCCGATCGATCCAGATACGGGACGGATCGCAGACGACAACCGCCTCAACATGAGCCTGCCGACGATCATCGACCTGGCCGAAGCCGGTGCCCGATTGGTGATCATTGCCCATCAAGGCGACACGCTCGACTATCACAATCTTGTGTCACTCGCCGAACACGCCGAAGTTCTCACTGAGAAACTCGGCCGGCCGGTCTCATTCATCGATGACGTGGCGGGCCCGGCCGCCCGTGCTGTGATCGCAGATCTCGATGGCGGAGAGATTCTTCTCCTCGATAACCTGCGCTTTCTGACTGAAGAGGTTTCGACCTTTGAAAACGCGGTCAAGCTCACTGCGGCTGAGATGACCGGAACCTACCTGGTACGCAATCTCGCTCCGCTCTTCGACCTGTACGTCAATGATGCTTTCGCTGCGGCGCACCGAAACGCACCCTCGATGGTGGCCTTCCAGCAGCTGCTCCCATCCGCCGGCGGGCGTCTCCTGATCGATGAGGTGACGGCACTCCAAGGAGTGGCCGAAGACCCCGCTCGTCCGTGCGTGTTTGTGCTCGGAGGCCTGAAGATCTCTGACGCATTCTCGATGATGGACAAGATCCTCGCGGAAGGTACAGCAGACACGATCCTCACCGCGGGGATAACCG
Organism: Acidimicrobiia bacterium; assembly: GCA_030598025.1. GTDB lineage: Bacteria > Actinomycetota > Acidimicrobiia > Spongiisociales > JAHEDJ01 > JAHEDJ01. The sequence continues at coordinate 25,076 of JAUVQS010000001.1, forward strand.
GCCAGATCATGCTGATGGCTGCCGGAAAGCGCCTTGGAGGGCCTTCGGAAGCCTTCATCCGAGATCGCTCGCTTGACGGCTTCATTCCCCAGGCCGCCGGCTATCTCGACCATTACGGCGATCGAATCCGCATGCCGGTGGATGTCGCCGTGGACGAGAGTGGACGTCGGCGCGAGTTCGAGATCGACGAACTTCCTGCTGAGTCGATGATCGTGGATATCGGATCACGCACAATCGACGAGTACCAGCGGGTCATCGGGTCGGCTGCGACGATCTTCGTCAACGGACCCGCTGGAGTCTATGAATCGGATATCGGCGCCGATGGCACGAGGTCGCTCTGGGAAGCAGTGGCCGCCGCATCCGGAGGGTCAATCATCGGAGGCGGCGATACAGTCGCAAGCGCCCGCCGCTTCATCGATGTTGGCGAAGTCGGCTTCGTTTCGACAGGAGGAGGAGCCCTCATCCGCTTCCTCAGCGGTCAACCATTACCCCTTCTGAAAGCCATGGAGGAAGCCGAGCAACGCCGGGAGTGACTTTGCCGTCGACAGAGCCAGGCAACAACGCAGCGGCCGCAATCGCCCTTGCCAGAAGTCTGTTCCTCCGCGACGACAGTTACTACGGGTGTGCCGAAGCTTCGTTGGTGACTCTGCAGCAGGTCTTTGACCTTCCCAACCCGGCAGACTCTTCTTCCGCGGTGGCACTGAATGGCGGGATCGCCTACTCAGGGAGCATGTGCGGAGCATTGACCGGAGCCGCGATGGCCCTCGGCCGTCTGGCCGAACAACGCCTTCCGGACCACCACCAGGCAAAGACGGTGGCTCGCTCGCTCACCGAGATTCTGATTCGCGATTTTGCCGACGAGTTCTCAGGGCACAACTGTTCCGACCTCATCGACTACGACATCTCAATTCCCGAGCAGCACGAGGCGTTCATAGACAGCGGAGTCTGGCGCGAGAGTTGCATGAGGCAGGTTGAGTTCACGGTTTCTAGGCTGACCGCACTCGCAGACGAGAAGGTCTGGGAGAAGACGGTTTCACAGACTCTCGCCAAGTAGGCAGCCCACAGACGATTCCATCGATCGAGCCTGAAATCATAGGCCAAGACCACCACGTCGGACCAGGTTTTCCGGGCTGAATCGAGAGTTCTCGAGACCTCCTCTCGCTCGGTTGGAGCGGCCGATTTCCCCTAGTATCGTGAATACTCGATAATCGATGATCCGGCCGGGTTAGGTCGCCGGCGGGGCATGGAGGGCGCTAATGAAGCTCACAGCCGTCAAGAGGGAAGACGCCCGGGTTTTCAAGCTCCCGGGTCGCGATTGGTTGCACTACATCGGACCCGAAATCAACGGAGCTCAGAACCTGACCATCGGGTTTTCGGTGTTTCCGCCTGATTCGGCTCCCGAAGGACACGTGCACCCCACACAGGAAGAGTGCATCTACATCATCTCCGGACGTGGTGAACTAGTCACGCCGGATGGCACCGTGGTCCTGGAGCCCGGCACCTGCGTCTACATCCCGGTCGGTTTGCACCATCAGACCGTTTCGCACGGCCCGGGAGACCTGGAGATGGTGACCTCCTTCTCCCCGCCGGTGATTCCCGGCTCCTATGAGGACGACGACTGAAGGGCAACAGGTAGACATATGACGCAGACCATCGCCAAAGGCCCCGAGGAACTGGCGGATATCGCCCGTCGGGCACGCATCCAGATTCTCGACGCCGTCGCTCACGCCAAAGGCGGACATGTGGGAGGCCCGTACTCGGCGGCCGACATGCTGGCCGCCCTGTACTTCGACATCCTGAACATCCGACCGGACGAACCTGACTGGCCCGAGCGGGATCGATTCGTTCTGTCCAAAGGACATAGCTCCATAGCCCTCTACACGATGCTGGCTTTGCGTGGCTACTTCCCGGTGGAGGAACTCCGCACTTTCGACGCGATCAACTCCCGGCTCCAGGGGCACCCCGACGTGACCATTACCCCCGGCATCGACATGTCCTCCGGTTCGCTGGGCCTCGGGTTCTCCGGTGCTCTCGGCATGGCCCTCGGCGCCAAGGCGCAGGGCAAGGATTTCATGACATACGTCATGCTCGGTGACGGGGAGTGCAACGAGGGAGTCGTTTGGGAAGGAGCCCACGTCGGCGCTCGGTACGGTCTGGACAATCTGATCGCCATCATCGACCACAACAAACTCCAGCAGTTCGGGTGGAGAGGCGAGACCGTGGCCGAACGGATCACTCCCTATACCGACAACCAGCTTGCCGATCGGTGGCGAGCGTTCGGTTGGCACGTGCTGGAGGTCGATGGGCATGACATCGCTGCCTTTCTGACCACCATGGACGATGCCAAGGCCGTTGTCGGTAGCCCGGTAGCGGTCGTCGCTCACACCATCAAGGGCAAGGGCGTTTCCTACATGGAAGGCGACTACACCTGGCACAGCAAGGTGCCGACCGATGAGCAGTTCGCCATAGCCATGCATGAGCTTGGGGCAGATAGCGGAGGCGAGCAATGAGCACCCTCACCCCCGGCAAAGCTCTTCGAGTCGCATTCGGCGAGACAATCACCGAGCTGGCCAGAACGGACCTGAGGATCGTCGTGCTCGACGGAGATACCGGAAGTTCCACGCGCACCGACATCTTTGAGAACGAGCATCCCGACCGATTCTTCCAAATGGGCATCACCGAGCAAAACATGCTTGGAATGGCCGCAGGAATGGCCACGCTCGGCTTGATTCCGATCGTGAGCACGTTCTCATGCTTCATCGTCTCGAGAGCGCACGACTCCATCCGTGTTCTGATCGCCCAACCAAAGCTGAATGTCAAACTCATGGGTGGATACGCAGGCCTGCTGGCCGGAATGACCGGCAAGACCCACCTGATGTTCGACGACGTCTCGATCATGCGCTCCATGGCCAACATGACGGTGGTTGCCCCGGCCGACGAGATCGAAACCCGACAAGCCCTGAAAGCGATCATCGACTACCCGGGTCCTGTCTATTTCAGGCTCACCCGGCCCAACTCCCCAATCATCTTCGATGACGACTCCCGATTCGAAGTCGGCAAAGCTGTGGTGGTCCGCCAAGGTTCCGACGTCACGGTGTTCTCCTCTGGAACCCAAACAGCCCGCGCGTTTGAGGCAGCTGAGATCCTGGCCGGAGAGGGCATCGACGTGCACCTGGTTCACGTACCCACGATCAAACCCCTTGACGTCGAGGCAATCGTTGCCGAGGCCCGGAGAACCGGCCGTGTCGTGACCACAGAGGAACACACCATCGTCGGCGGGCTTGGCGGTGCTATCGCTGAAACGCTGGGTGAGCACGCTCCGCTACCGATACGGCGTCACGGATTGCAGGACGTATTCGGCGAGTCGGGTCCCGACGACGCTCTCCTCGAGAAGTACGGCATCTCGCCGGAGAAGACGGCAGACGCGATCAGAGAATTCGTACAGAGTTGATGACCACCCCGGGCTAGAACCCGGAAAGGATTGAGATGAGCCAGACTGACATGTTCCGACTGGATGGGAAGGTCGCCTTCATCCCGGGCGGCAGCGGCGGGATCGGATCCACGTTGGCGGCCGGCGTATGCGAGGCAGGCGCCAAGATAGCAGTGGTCGATCGCGACGGTGACGGACTGGAGCGAACCTGCAGCCTCATGCGAGAAGCAGGTTCGGAACCGCTGGCGATCGCGGCGGACCTCACAAAGAAGGAGGAGGCCGAGCGAGCGGTGGCCGAGACCATGGATCGCTTCGGCCGGCTCGACATCATTATCAACGCCATCGGAGGCGGGGCAGGCAAGGTGCTGTTCGAGGCCCAGGAGTACCCGGAACCCGAATGGGATTGGATCATGGACTTGAACCTGACGAGCACACTGCTCGCCAATCAGGCAGCCGTGAAGGCCATGATCCAGGGCGGACGAGGGGGCAAGGTAGTGAACATCTCCTCAGTCCGCGGTCAACTCGGCATCAATGCCGGGTACTCGGCATACGTTGCGGCCAAGGGAGCTATCAACTCGTTGACTCGCCAGTGGGCGACCGAGTGGGCCAAGCACGGCATCACCGTCAATGCGATCGCGCCTACTTTCGTGGACACCCCGCAGGTGGCCATGCTGCTCGACGACCCGGCCTTCAAAGCCGGAGTGGTAGGTCGCATTCCTTTGGGTCGAGTTGGTGAGACGAGCGATCTTCTTGGCCCTGTCTTGTTGTTCTGCTCCGAGGCGTCCGCATTCATTACCGGGCAAATCCTCACCATCGACGGCGGACTAACCGCTACCCAGTAGCCAGGAGGCATTCATGCAGAATGTGACACCCAACATCTTCACCGAGACCAAGGTTCGCGGTTGCAACCCGAGTTACGTCACCACCTCCGATGGGGTCGTAGTAATCGACACCCCGCAACTGCCCACGAAAGCCGTGCAGATGCGCAAGGATGCGGAGTCGCAGGGGCCGATTCGCTACCTGATCAACACAGAACATCATGTCGATCACATCTTCGGCAACTACTACTTCAAGGGCTCAGGGACAGTCGTCCACCACCAGGGTGTATACGACAACTTCATGGTCGTCGGCCCTGAACTGGACCCGTTTGCATACGCGAAGGAAGCTCTTCCGACAGACGATCCTGACGGTGAGGCGATCTTTCCGGACCGCGACGAGTATTACGAAGATCCGAACAAAGGGCAGCTGGTTTTCAGCGGCGACTTGACCTTGCGAGTGGGTGGTCACACGTTTGAACTCATCCACACGCCGGGCCACACTCCCGGTCAGGTGGCCGTGTACGTACCCGAAGAGCGGGCCGTATTCACCGGAGACACCATATTCAGCGAGTGCCAGACTTGGCTGATGACTTCGAACGTCGATGAATGGCTGGCGGCTTTGGAAGTAATCCGCGAACTCGATGTTGACTACGTGGTCCCCGGTCATGGCCCGATCACTACGAAGGAGTACCTGAGTGTTCAGCGCTCGATGCTGATGGAGTGGAAGACGGCTGTTGCCGTGGCGATCGCGAAGGGTTGGTCTCGCGAGGAAACTGTTGAACGAGTCCATTTCAAGGACCGCTACCCGGTCGACATTGGCCAGGAGTACATGATGGATTACATCAACGAGTACAACGCCGGGTCGCTCTACGACAAACTGACCGCGTGACCCTGTCGTTCTAGCATGCGCTGCGGCCGTCTCCATCGCTCCCCCCGCGGGGTGATTTGTCGCGAGATGGTGCGACACCTGAAGATTCGGCTGTGCCGGGGTCGAGGTTTCCAGACCTGTCGGCACCCACTCCCCCCGCCGCTGGCGGTGGGAGAAACGCTGAAGTTGCCTGTCGTCCTGCCTACCGAACGTGTCGCACAATCGCCAAATGCGACAGGGAATTCGGAATGACCGGAGACGCCACGGCACCCAAGATCGCCGTCTCCTGGCGAGTTGTGGTCGTTGCATGGGCCACTGATGCGGTCGCCATTCTCCCTGGTTTCATGACGGCCGGATTGGCAGTGCAAATCCGCGACGATATCGATTTGTCGCTCGCTGGACTCGGCGTTTCGCTCGGCTTGTTCTTTGCATCCGCCGCAGTCGTATCGGTTCCGATGGGTGCACTCGTCGAGCGCTGGGGATGGTCGAAGAGCCTTCGCCTCGCTGCATCCCTGGCGGGCGCCTGTCTGCTCGGGGTTGGATGGTTGGCACAATCGGCGACCAGCCTCAACGTCCTGTTCGTGACAGCGGGCGTTGCCGTGGCGCTGGCACACCCCGCCGCCAATCTGGCAATAGCCCGTTGTGTTCCGCCAGGCCGTCACGGACTCTTCTTCGGCCTCAAGCATGCTGCGGTTCCCACTTCGACTCTGCTCGGCGGCCTGGCCGTTCCCGCAATCGCTCTCACCGTCGGTTGGCGGTGGGCGTTCTTCGGTAGTGCCAGCCTTGCGTTGGCCGTCGCCCTCGCAGTACCGCGTGGGGAGGCTCGGCATGGGGTCAATCCGGTGCCGGCCTCGAACCAGACCGGGAGGAACCGGACGTCAACCGAACTTCGATTGCTGGTCATTCTCGCCATTGCGGTCGGCCTCGGTATCGCCGGAATCGACGCACTTGCATCCTTCATTGTCAGCTACTCGGTTGACATAGGCATCGCAGAAGGAACGGCAGGGTTGGTGCTGGCTGCGGGAAGCGTCATCGGGATCGTCACGCGGGTGGTTGCCGGATGGTTGATCGACCGAACCAGGGATTCGGACCTCACTGCAGTCGCGTTCATGCTTCTGGCCGGGGCTATTGGAGTCGTTGCCCTCAATCTCGGCGCCAAGCCGGGACTCTTTCTCGGTGGCCTCGTAGCGTTCGCAGCCGGTTGGGGTTGGTCCGGTCTCTTCACATTTGCGGTGGTGAAGGACAACCCGGGCGCGCCGGCCGCCGCTACCAGTATCACCCAGGCAGGCAAACTCGTAGGGGCAGCTGCAGGCCCTGCCGCTTTCGGGTTGATGGCCGACAAACTGTCGTATGGAGTCGCCTGGTGGGCCACTACTGCTGCCCTCGCAGCTGCCGCGCTGATGATGCTCTATGTGAAGGGCCAACGATCGGCCGTTTCAGCACGGCCTCAGCCGACGCAGGCCGGGCCACATGAGTGATTATCACCTCCACCTTTATCCACACGCCCCTCGTGTTGGCGGACCGTTGCCCGGAGAAGATCCCGTGGACTTCATCGAGCGGTACGTTCTGGCAGCCGCCGAGCGTGGTGTCCGAGAACTGGGATTCACCGAGCACCTCTTTCGATGTATCGAATCGAAAGAGGTACTCGGACCCTTCTGGGAGGACGCACCAACTCCGGAGCTTCGCGATCAGACTCGCGAAGCGATCTTGAGGGATCGAACTCTCTCCCTCGAGGATTACCTCGGAACGATCAAACGGGCGAAGGAACGCGGACTCCCTGTCTTACTCGGCCTCGAGGTCGACTTCTCTCCGGAGTCCTACGGGCGGGTACTCGAGTTCCTCGATGGGTATGACTTCGATTTCCTGATCGGCTCAGTTCACTGGATTGATGGATGGATGTTCGACCGCTCGGCTGCGGTCCCCGAGATCAGGGCTCGCGGCGCCCGCCGGCTCTTCGAGGAGTACTTCGATGTCAAGACCCGGCTGGCCGCCAGGGGTGGCGTCGATGTCCTTGCTCACACCGATCGGTGCAAGACGATGGGAATAGTCCCCGACGAAGAGCCGCTGGACTTGTACGAATCGCTCGTGGAAGCTGCCTCGGGGTCGGGGCTCGCAATTGAGGTTTCGAGCGGCGGGTTGAGACAGGCCGTTGGGGAAATCTATCCCGCACCGACACTGCTCCGCCTCTTCCGCGAGGCCGGTGTTCCCATCACACTGGCGAGCGATGCTCACTACCCCGAGCAGGCTGGATGGGGACACGATGAAGTCGTGGCCGCAGCGCGGGCGGCCGGATACACCGAATATCTCAGGTTCAAACAACGCCGCCGCACACGAATAGAACTCCCCGACAGGTAACCGAGACGAGTCTCGTTCGCAACCCACTGAACAGACCCCACCGGGCCGGGCTGATCGGCGTTGCAGAAGCGCTACTCCGCCGCTTCCCCGGCTGCTGAAGCGTGACCGGTCTCCACCGCGGCGAGAAGCCGACCAAGCCTGGCATCGATCGCCGTGAGATCCGCTCGCCGACCATGGTGAAGTACGCGTCGTCATGTCCACGCGGATCCGGTATCTCGGCGCCGGTCGGATCGAGCATTTCCACCTGTTGAGCGGCAACCGGATCCATCACCTCCAGGTCGCGGACCTGGCTCGAATCCATGCAGTACACGACGCTCGCTTTCCGCACGAGCTCCGGAGAGGCCGGGGTCGACCGGTGCCCGGTCATATCGACACCCCAGCGAGCTGCCATCGCAATCCCGCGCGCCGAAGGTGCCCTCGATTCGGGAGCCCTCGTGCCGGCAGAGGACACCTGCACGTCGAGATCGGCGAGTTCCGCAACTCCAACACCCAGCCCCTCGGCAAGGCGGCTGCATAGAATCGCCTCCGCCAGCGGGGACCGACCGATGTTCCCGGTGCACAAGACCAGGATCGAGAAGGTCACGGCTCGACAATCACCTTCATGGCACAGTCACGACGTTGGTTGAATGTGTCGACTGCCTCGCTGAACTCCTCGAGTGGGAAATTATGGGTGATCAGCTCTCTCGCTCGAATCCGCCCGGCTGCAACGAGTGGGATCACGTGTCTCATTTCGCCGGCCGTGGCACGAACACCGACCAGTTCCTTCTCGTACAGCACCAACTCCTGGAGATCGAGATCAACGCCCTCGGTTGGAATTCCCACCGCCGCGACCCTTCCTCCCTTGCGGAGGGCGGTAACCGACCACCGGAAGGTATCGGGAACGCCTGCGCAATCGAGGATCACATCGGCACCCAGGCCGCCGGTCTTTTCCATAATCATGTCAACCGGATTCCGGCCCTCGTAGTCGATCGTATCGAACCCCAGCCTGGCAGCGAGTTCCAGCCGATCGCAGTCGACGGTTGGTTTCCCGACGACGATCACGCGGCCTGCCCCGCGCACGAGAGCCGCGTCCGCGGCCAGCAGCCCGACCGGACCCGGTCCGAACACCACGACGGTGTCTCCCGGCCGCACTCCCCCACGATTGGCGGTGTGCAGTCCGATCGAGGCGGGATCAAGCACCGCCCCGGTTTGGAAGTCGATTTCGTCCGGCAGGTGGAAAACGGCCTTGACGCCGTGGACCACATACTCGGCGAATGCTCCCTGGTAGTTGTGGCCGTATTGACGGTGCAGTCCCTCTTTGCCGTAGTTCTCACAGAGGTTGTATCGACCTTCGACGCACTTCTGACAGATGCCGCAAGCATCATGCGACGTTCCAGCAACCCGATCTCCTACCGACCAGCCCAGCTCCGCCGCGCCCTGGCCGAGGCCGACGATCTCACCCGCCCACTCGTGACCCGGAACGAACGGGTAGCTCGGCGGCCAGAACCCCGGGTAGTCGCCCCGGAGTAAATGGGCGTCGGTTCCGCAGATGGTTGCCGCTCGAACCCGGGCGAGCACCTCGCGATACCCGGCTTCCGGCTGGTCGACCTCCTCGACGGAGAACACATTCGGCTCTGTTACAACGACTGCCCTCATAACCCCTCCTACACCATGGCCAGCGGGTCGATCATCGATCCGGTGGCTCCCCGAATCTTCACCGGCAACGCCACAAACAAGAATTCGTAGACCCGATCGCGGGCAATTTCTTCGAGATAGACGCTCTCCATCAGATAGATGCCGTTCTCAATTAGGAGCTTCGTGTGGACCGGCTGCGGATTCGCCGGAGTCCCCCGATCGGGCGCCGGCTGTACCTCGTAGGTTTCGGTATCCGTTCCCGTCGCCACCACTTCCCTCTCGAGCAGCCACTCGGCAGCCGAGATGTCCGGTCCGGCGGTCTTATGATGCGCCATCTTCTCGGCATTCGGCCAGAACGCCAGGTAGCCGGTCCGGATGAGAACAACGTCCCACGGGCGCACGTCGACTCCCTCCCAATCGGCGATGGCCTGCATCTCCCCTGCGTCTACCGGGGAGCCCGAAGGCAGGGCTTCCACGCCCCGGAATCCGGCAGCATCCAGCAGCACGCCGCGCGTGAAGAAGGACGGCAGCTTCTCCCCGTCTCCAACCGTCGGTCCTTTGTCGGTGAGGTGTTCTGCTGTGTTGCCGCCACCGTACCAATGGTTGTCTTCACCTACGGTCATATGGGCCAGTGCATCTATGTGGGCACCGGAGTGAGATGTCGCCATCAAGTACTCGGCCATGTATCCGAGCCCGACCTCGTTGGGTGGTCCCCAAGGCTGCGCCCCTTCTGCCTTGATACCGGGTGGCGACCGGAAGTTGAGCACCTGAAAGGGCGGGTGCCCGGGAAACAGCGGCATGCCGGGGAATCGAGACGTAGCCAGCGAATATTGCCGGCCTTCCTTCACAAATCCCGCGGCTTCTACGACCTTCGCCGCCGGGATGTCCTTTATCGGCCCGACTTCGATGTACTCGCTCATACCCTCTCCATCATTGCTTCCCAGACACGCTGGGGGGTCAAGGGAAGATCGCGAATGATCAGACCAGTCGCTTCGGTGACTGCCGAACCGACGGCCGGCGATACCGCCAGCAACGCTCCTTCGCTGATCCCTTTGACGCCGTAAGGTCCAGGACCATCTGCGTTCTCGATACTGTCGCTGCGGAGCTCGAGCGGTAGGTCCAAGCTGGTGGGAATCCGGTAGTCGATTGCTCCGAGGTTTCGAATCCGACCCTCTTCGTCGAAGATGTAGTGCTCCATCAACGTATGGCCTAGGCCCATGATTGCGGCACCCTCGTCCTGCCCGGTCACCTGAAGCGGATTCATCGCCAGACCGACGTCGCTCACCGTCATGTGTTTGGTGATCGTGATCTCACCTGTGCCAGGATCGACTTCGAGTTCGACGGCCGTCGCGTTGAACTCGAAGAACAACGCTGAGCCACCCAGTGGATGCTCCAGGTCCTTGTCTTTACGCATCTCGCCGTTGCCGACCAGTTCGCCGCCGAGCGGGCCGAGGCCTGTCACAAGGGTTTCCGTAACCGTCGCCTCACGACCCGGCAGGTACACCATCCCCTTCTCGACGGAGACTTCAGATTCATCAACTCCATCCAATCGGGCAGCCATCGTGCGCACTTTGGCCTGGATGTCCTGGCAGGCTCGAAGAACGGCCGTGCCCATCAGCACCGACGATCTGCTGGCAGACGTCTGCTGGTCGTACGGCACCACGGTGGAGTCGCCCATGATGACGGAGATTCGATCGAGCGGAACGCCCAGTTCTTGCGAGGCAATCTGGGCAAAAACCGTACGCGCCCCTTGTCCCATGTCGGAGGTTCCCGAGTAGATGAGAACGCTGCCGTCACCCAGCAATCGAACGGTCGAGTAGGACAATCCTGTAGTGGGGCCGGACTTCAGGCCTAGTGCTATTCCGCGGCCACGCCCTGCAGGAAGGGGTTCGTCCCAGCCGAGAAGTTCCGCAGCCCTGCGAACAGCCTGCTGCCAATCCCCATCGGCCGGAGTGTCGCCTGGTACGAATTCTTCTCCCTGTTCCGCAAGATTACGGAGACGAATCTCGAGGCGATCGATCCCCAGCGCACGTGCTCCCTCATCGAGATTGGATTCGCGAGCCCAAGTCACCTGGGGAATCCCGAAGCCCCGGAACGCTGTCGACGGCGTCGTGTGAGACAAGATTCCCCGTGCGATGATCCGCACCGCAGGTACCCGATACGGGCCGGCGGCAAGATAGTTGCCCTTGGTAACCACGCGATCGGCGATATCTACATACGCTCCGATCAGGAAGTTGCTCTCGAAGTCTTCGAATACAAGCGTTCCGTCGGAGTTCAGACCGGTTCGTACCCGGATCTCTGTTGAGGCGCGTCTGACCGCCTGGAATGTCTCGTCGAGAGTCAAGATCAGCCGCACCGGCCGGCCGGTTCGGAGGGACATGTAGGCAACGAGGGGTTCGAGCTTGGGATTCTGCTTGCCTCCGAACGCGCCGCCCGGGTCCGGCGCGAAGACCCGGACCTTTGCCAGGGGAAGATCGAGAAGTTTGGCGATGGTCTTCTGCAGCAGGTACGGATGCTGAATCGTGCTCCATATCGCGATTCCATCCCCGTCCGGCGCCGCCATGAAGCCGTGCGGTTCGATCGCAAAATGAGTGACCATCGGGAACTCGTAGGTGTTCTCGACGACGAGATCGGCTTCCTGCGAGTCGACATCGCCCCAACCGAAGTGATGCTCTCTGAGGATATTCGTGTTGGCCAACGGATCATCGGGACGCAAGTCGGGATCTTGTACGAGCGGGGCCGTCGGATCGAGAGCCCGACTGACGCTGAATACCCCATCCACCAGCACTTCATGGTCCACACGGACGAGCTTCGCGGCTGCCTCGGCTGCGTCCTTCGTCTCCGCCGCGACTGCGGCAATCGGCTCACCGTGATACTTCGTCTCGCCGGTCGCCAACACCGGTCGGTCCTGGAACTGTGGCCCAAACCGTGGCATCGGATGCGGCAGATCCTCTGCCGTCATGATCAGACGTACACCAGAAACCTGCTCGGCGGCGGTCTTGTCTATGGAAATGATCCTTGCGCGGGCACAGTCGAGTGTCACGAGCTTGACGTGCAACATGTCGGTCAACGTGATGTCGGCCAAATACTCCTGATGGCCGGTCACACGTCCATACCCGCCGACCCGGCGAGCCGATGCGCCGACTCCGTCGCCGCTCATTGCCTCTCCACCTCTGCGGCCGCGAGGACCGCTGCAGTGATCTGCTGATATCCGGCGCACCTACAGAGGTTTCCAGCGAGCCCCTCGTGTACATCGTCGACCGTCGGGTTGGGTTTCTTGTCCAGCAGTGCTTGCGCCGACATGAGTTGGCCGGGAATGCAGAATCCACACTGGGGAGCTCCCTTATCGAGGAAAGCCTCCTGCAACGGATTCAGACGTCCATCCTCCGCCGCGAGCCCCTCGACGGTGGTCACCTCGGCCCCGTCGACCTCCACTGCCAGCATCAGGCATGAGTTAATGGGGCGGCCATCCACAATCACCGTACAGGCCCCACATTCTCCTACCACGCAGCACTCTTTGGTGCCGGTGAGGCCGACCTCCTCGCGGAGCACATCGAGCAGGGTGTGATGCACGGGAACCTCTATCGACCGATCGATTCCGTTCACTTTGACCTCTATAGAAAGCGTATCCCTCATGCCGCTGTTTCCCTTGGTAGCCGTTCGATGGCAGTTTGAAGAGCGCGCGCCCCGAGCACGCGGAGCATGGCTCGCCGGTAGTCGGGGCTCGCTCTCATCGATCGAAGCGACGGGCTGGCTCCCAGGAACATTTCGTTGAGTATGTCGGCCTTCGTCTCGTGGGATGCATTGGGGTCCGCCAGTACGCCACTCATCTCAACGAGAAGGACTGCCCGCGGTCCGACGCTTCCGTATGCCAGTCGTGTTATCCCATCGGCATCGACTCCGCAGCAAAGGGTGATTGAAGCAAGATCGGTACCGCGTCGCCTGGTCAGACGGGTGTAGGCGGCCCCCATCGGCCGCTGGGGAATCGGCAACTCAATCGCCGTGACGAGTTCGCCGCGCTCGAGCGCAACCTTGCCAGGACCGACGATGAAGTCATCGACCTGCATGCGCCGCATCCCATTGGGCCCTGCGATGGCGACGACCGCGTCATACACCAGCATCGGAGGCGCGGTATCGGCAGCCGGGGAACCATTGCAGATATTGCCGGCTAGCGTGGCTCTCGCTCGGATCTGAACAGAACCAACCACCACTGCCGACTCGACAAGCGCCGGGAAGTACTTCTGGATTCGCTGGTCCTCTGCAATATCGGTCATCACGGTTGAGGCGCTGATCTTGATGAACCCGCCATCTTCGGTGATCGACGGACGCAGCTCGTCAATCCTCTTCAGGTCGATGACAACCTCCGGCTCCTTCCAACCGTTGCGAAGTTCAATGACGAGATCCGTTCCGCCCGCCAGCAACTGGGCATCCGGCCCGTGCTCATTGAGCAGCCTCACAGCTTCCGCCACCGTTCGCGGTCTGGTGTACTCAAATGTCTTCATCAGTTGAATCAATCCTTCGCGTCGGAGAATCTGCTCATTCTGAACAGATCGCAGACTCTCCCATCAAATGACCTTGTCCACCTCGTCCATCAGGACCTGCGGCGTCGCCGCCCTGATGAAGTGGAACGGCCGGGTGGCGAAGTCCTGGACGAAACGTGCCCGCTCTGCTCTGAGTTCCTCGGTATCCACCATCGGCATCGGAAACCCAGGTGCCAGCAACTCGTTCAACAGGAAGTAGTTCTGGAGGGAATGCAGAGTTTGGAACTGAGCCTCGAACGACCCCATCTCGACCGTACTCGGATCGAAGTTACCGTCGATAGCCGGAACGATGACGACATCAACGTTGCTCGGCTCGTCGTAATCGTCCCAGGTGGGCATTGCGCCGAAGAACTTCTCGACCCCCTTGTTGGGCGCAGCCTTGTCGGCACGCTCGGTGCCCTTTGCCCGCTTCTTCAGAAAGACGTCCTTGGAGCCCATCACCGCCAGGCCCTCCTCGTTGATCACCGTGGTCTCCGTCGAAACCAGCAGGCCGCCCCGGCGGCACGCCTCGATCTGACCCATGCTCTTGCCGTGGTTCGACTCACCGCCCAGGAACAGGATCGTCTTGTCCTGGTAGCGAACCGATGCTGCGTGGAACGGGTGAAGGCCCTCGGCCTCCATCTTCAGGGCCAGCATCGTTACGACGACCTTCTGAAGCGGACCAGCAGCCCAATCTCCGGTGAACGTCATCGTCTTGCCGTCGTACGAGATTCCCTTTGTTTCGTCCTG
>JAUVQS010000080.1 GCA_030598025.1 Acidimicrobiia bacterium
ATTCAGCGTGATCGTTTCCGCTTCCTCGGTGCCGGCCTCCACGAGGCCAATGGAAATCGGGACCCGGACTTGACCCAACTCGAGGTCGATCGTTCCACGCCAGGGGTCGGCCGTCTTGTTGATCACTGCCAGCGTCAGAGACACCCGGTTCTCTCCAGCTGCCCGCGCTCGGAAATCGACGTCGATCCCACCGCAGATACCTTGCTCTGCACCGGCTACCAGCTGAGTTGCACTCAACACGATGGGATCGGAACCGGCTTCAACGATCACTGAAAACGGTGTCTCAACCTGACCTTCGCAAGTCAGCACGTGGGTGAGTCCGCGCAGCGATGAGGTCATGATCGGAATCAGGAAGACACCAACAAGTGTGGCCAGCGCCACACGTGACTTGAGGATGGACGGCATGTCACCAGTGTTCCCGCCGGCGACCCCAAAGTCAAAGATCGACCGAACGGCCGGTTCGGGCGGTTTAGCATGCGGCCATGACCGCCGCCCCCCGCACCCAAACACGTTCTGTCAGCTACTCGCAGGCACGCAGCCTCGTTCTGATTCTCGGCCTGGTTGCCCTCGGCATCGTGGCCCTGATCATGTACGTCCGCAGGGTGGATCCGGCCGAGGTGTCGGCGACGATGTTCTTCCTGCCGATATTCGTCGGCTTCCTCTTCTTCGGGATCCGTGGCGGAGCAATTCTCGGTGCGGTGGCAACCGTTGGCTACATCTGGATCCGTTCTCCCGCGATCGACCTCGTGGGATGGGGCGAGCTCCTCGACCTGATCGTCACAAGAGCTGTTGGATATATGGCGTTCGGCCTGATCGGAGGATGGGCATCCGAACAGCTTCGAGACTCGATCACGAAACTCGACCTCTACGACCAGATCGACGACGCCACGGGATTGTTCAATTCTCGAAGCCTGGTTGAGACGATCGACCTCGAGAAGTCGCGGGCGAATCGGTATGAGAAAGTCTTCTCCCTGGTAACAGCCGACCTTCCCTCCCCTACTGAGTTGAATCGACGGGCAGAGCGCAACTTCCTGACCGACCTCGGCGATCGAGTCCGGCGCAGTGTCCGCACGGTTGATCACGCCGTCTACGCCCGTGACAACGACAGACATTTGCTGGCGTTCGTATTGCCGGAGACATCGGCCGCAGGGGCGCGCACTTTCGCCGGGAAGCTGCGAGAACAAGTCATCGCCCTGGCGGCCGAACATTCGCTGAGCCTCGAGGCAGCCTCGATCACGACGGCGGTTGCTTCATTTCCCGATGACCCGGCGAGCGTCGACGAAGTCACGGCCCGGTTCCGCGAAATCGCCGCAGTCGACTTCCCGGAGGCCGCCGACTCAGCCTCCGACTGAGATCACGACGTCCCCATCCCGATCGGTTCGCCGCACATCTGTGCCCATCTCTTCGAATAACTCGAGGACATCGGGCGACGGGTGCCCGTAGTCGTTCGGGCCAACCGGAATGATCGCAAGCTCGGCTCCGGTTGCCCGAAGCCATTCCAGGTCGCTGGTCGCAGCCCCCTGATGGGGGACCTTCAGTACATCGGCCGAGATCGGGCCCAGGTCTGCTTGCGCATAAGTCTCGGCGTCCCCCGGCATCAGGATCGTCTGACCGCCAACCTCGACCAGCAACACCACCGATTGGTCGTTGGGCGACGCATACCGACGCACGGGGCCGAGCACCTCGATATGAAAGTCGCCGATCTGAATGGTCCAACCGGCCCGGGCAATCTCGACGGGCACCTCCAACCGCGCCGCCAGATCGAGGAGTTCCTGCATCTCCGGCCCCGGATCCGGCTGCCCCGCATGCCAGACCCGTCCGACCGGGATATGTTCGAGCGCGGCGATCAGACCGGCGACATGGTCGTGATGCTGATGCGACGCAACGAGAAGGTCGACATGATCGATGCCGTAGTGACGGAGGCGTTCGATCAAAACACCGGGGTCGGGCCCGCCATCAATCAGCACCACCGCCCCCTCGTCGTCGAGGAGGAGTGACGAGTCGCCCTGTCCGACATCGAGAAACACAACGGCCGGGAGGGAGATCGGCGTCGGGCTCAACCCGATGGTGATGAACGCCCACGCCGCCGCTATCAAGCTCATAACCCGACGGAGGCCCGAGACCCGGGCCAGCACAACGGCGATCATTACCCCGCAGTATCCGACCCACCCGATCTGCGGCCACGGAGCGGCGGATCGGGCGATGCCCAGCACGATCCCGGCGATGGCGGTTGCCAGATCAGTCAAGATCGGCACCCCGGCCAGCACGCCGAGGCCGCCAAGACTCGTAGCCGCCACGACCAAGGGGCCGGCGAGGAGGTTGGTCACCGGCGACAGCAACGGCAATGTGCCGAAGTGGATCAACAGCAGCGGAGCCACTGCCAGTTGAGCCGACACTGTGGCGGCCAGCGTCGCTCCCACCAGCGGGAACCGCCGCAGAGGACGAAACCCGGCTCCTGCGATAACTCCGGCGGTGGCGCCAACGGAGAGCTGAAACCCGACATCCGAGACGAGTTCTCCAGAGACGAGCAACAGTCCGGCAACTCCGCCGCCCAGAGCAGTCCACGGACCCAGGGACAGCCCGAATGCTCGAGCGACCAGAACGAAACCGGCCATGACCGCGGCACGCAGGACGGACGGCTCCCATCTCGTGATGATCACGAAGAGGACAAGTCCGACCAACCCGAGCACCGCACGACGCCGTGGTCCGAAACCGAACAGTCCGACGATGACCCACCACAAGATGAGGAAGAGAGCAACGTTGCTTCCCGACACCGCCACAAAGTGAGAAAGCCCGGCCCGGCGAAGAGCTTCGTAATCCGGCCGGGGCAGCTCGCGAACATCACCGATCAGGAAACCGGACACCAACGCCGCGGCCGGTCGGTCGGTCGTTTCCGAAAGCTGATCCTCGACCCTGGAGCGAATCAGATTGGCGGCGCGGAAGAAGCCCCTTGCCTCCGAGATCCGCTCGACGGTTCGGGCCGTGATCCGCCCCGCGTAGACGTCACCTCGCGCCTCACCCGACAATGCTTCGAGCCTGCCGGTGACTGCCAACCGATCACCCGCCATGAACCGGCCCGGCTGATCAATGCTGACCAGCAACCGCGGGCCGTCCCAGCCGGTCACCCGATCTCGGGTACTCAGATACTCGGGTTCCATGAGGAACCACGCCCCGATAGGCGAAGGGCGCTGGTCCTCAACGGCGACTCCCCCGACTTCAACGACTCCCTCCGGCACGAAGCTCTCGAGGATGGCCTGATCGCGCTGTGACGAGAACACCCCGGACAGCGACCCGGCAACGGCGATCACGGCCAGGACGAACAACCATCGCTTGCCCAGCGCCAGACAAACTGCCGGGACCACCAACGCGACTGCGACCGCCGGAAACCCAAACGACCGGCCGGCCCAGGCTGCCGTCCACACGACACCGGCTGCCGCCACGGCCCAACGGCCGACTTCATCGGGAAGATTCACGGAATCGCCACGAAGTCCCGGATGGTGGCCAGCTTGCCCTCACCTATCCCCGGTACATCGAGAAGATCCTCGACGACGACGAACGGTCCGTTCTCATCGCGATAATCGGCGATTCGCTCCGCCAGCACCGGACCTATCCCGGGCAAAGAAGTTATCTCCTCTACCGACGCCACGTTCACCCTGACCCGACCATCCTCCGCCTGGACACCCGACAATGCGGCCGGCACCGGGCTCTCGCCCCGGCGCGGCACAACAATCAGCGTCCCGTCGACGATCGGTGCCGCCAGGTTGATGGCGGTGAGATCTGCCGTGGGAAGAGTGCCACCCGCCGCGGCGAGCGCTTCCGCCACCCGCGCCCCATCAGCCAGATCAACGAGTCCGGGAGCGGCGACGGCACCGGAGACGTGCACGGTCGACCGACCGGCTTGGGACCGGGTGACGGCTGTCGATGTCTCACGATTGATGACGACCGGGGTTGGTTCGGTCGGTTTCCCTCCAAACCACACTCCCGAAGCAACGGCAATGAGCAGGGCCACCCCACCGGCGACGAGGTGTTGTGGTTGCAACGAGCCTCCTAAGGCATCGCCCACCCGTCGCACACCACCCCATACGTGTATCACGATCTTCGAGCCGGCGGAAGAGGTGTGAGATCAATCACTAGGGTTCTTGACGCTGAGCCAAGAGGAGAATCTGCCATGCACCGCTACCGGGTCGAACCGGGCGAGGACGCCCAGATCGCCGCACGAGACACGAAGGACCTCCAGGGTTTCCAAGGGAACAAGTCGGCGGGCAAAGTTGCGATGAAAGCCTTGAACTCCCAACTCGAGGAGTTACAGGAGCTGCTGTATGCCGAGGGCAAGCACAAGGTCTTGATCGTTCTTCAGGCGATGGACACTGGCGGCAAGGACGGAACCATCCGCCATGTGTTCGATGGAACCAACCCGCAGGGTGTGAAGGTGGCGAGTTTCAAGAAGCCGACGGCTGAAGAACTTGCTCACGATTACCTATGGCGAGTGCACGACAACGCACCCGCCACCGGGCAGATAGCGATCTTCAACAGGTCGCACTACGAAGACGTGCTGATCGTCCGGGTTCACGACCTCGTCCCGGAACACCGGTGGCGGCCGCGCTACGAACATATCAACGCCTTCGAGAAGCTTCTGGCCGAAGAAGGAACGACGATTTTGAAGTTCTTCCTTCACATCTCCAAACAGGAGCAGAAGGAACGCCTCCAGGCGCGCCTCGATGAGGCGGAGAAGACTTGGAAGTTCTCGAAGGGCGACCTCGCTGAGCGGAAGTTGTGGGACACGTACATTCAGGCGTACGAAGAGGCCCTCACCCAGACGTCCACCGAGTGGGCGCCGTGGTATGTGATACCGGCCGATCGTAAGTGGTATCGGAATCTGGCGATTTCAACGATCATCGTTGACACGCTCGAGCGGCTCGGCATGGAGTACCCGGAACCGGAAGAAGGACTAGCGGAGATCGTCATCGAGTAGGGCCATGAGCCGCGAGCCATCAGCCATCAGCCATCAGCCTTGAGCCTTGAGCCTTGGCCGTGAGGCTGCTCAGATGATCGCCGGTTCTTCTTCTTTGGTCCGGTTGCGCAGCCACAGGCCGACAGAGCCACCGATCACCACGGCGATGCTCACCCATCCATTACGGCTCAATCCCAGGAACCTGAATGTTGTGTCCGTTCGGATGAGCTCGGTAAGGAAGCGGCCCGTCCCATACATGATGAAATAGGCGAGCAGAATGGATCCTCGTCTCAGTTTGAACCGTCGCTCCACGGTCAGGAGCACGGAGATGACGCCGAGGTTCCAAAGCGATTCGTAGAGAAACGTCGGATGAAACGTCTCGAACTCGACGTACTCCGCCGGGCGGAACCGTCTGGCGATCTCGAGTCCCCACGGTAGGTCGGTCGGAGTGCCGAACAATTCCTGGTTGAAATAGTTGCCCCAGCGCCCGATTGCCTGAGCCATTGGGAGTCCGATAGCGACTGCATCCGCGAAAGCCGGGAAGTCTCCCCCGCGCCGTCGCATCACCCAGATCGCGGCAATGGCTCCCCCGGTGAGGCCGCCGAACAGGGCCAGTCCGCCTTCCCAGATGGCGAAGACGTGCAACCACCGACCCTCGAATCGAGACAGATGCGTACTGACGTAGGCCAGGCGCGCACCCAGGAAGCCGATGACTACCGCCCAGAAGGCCGCCTTCTCAACGTCTTTCGGGTCTCCACCGAAGCGCAAGTACCGGCGCTCGGTGATCACGATCCCTACGACCACACCAATGCCGATGAGAATCCCGTAGAAATGGATATCGAGAGGCCCGATCTCGAGGATGTTGACGGACGGCGATGGGATGGAAGCGAGAATCACGAGCGCAATGCTGCCACAGGTGGCCGGTTACGCAAACGGACGCCTACGAAGGACTCAGCGGACCGTCCGAACCCACCGACAGGGCGAGGGCGGCCAGTTGGTCACTGCGCAACGTGTCATCGCCGGCCTCGCGACGAGGCTGCAACCCGTAGAGGTATATGGATGACCCGTCTCGCAGGCGGAATCTGCCGACCGGGCCGATCAACGGACGAGTGTCCATTCCACACTCAACGATGTCCGCCCGGTTCACCTTGCGCCGCCGTCCGAAGTTGATCACGGTGATGTCGGAACCCTCGACCTCGACGCGCGAAGACGCCATCAGCCAGAAGTAGATGATGACGACGACCGCGATGATCCACAGACCGACCCGTCGTTCGAACGTGGGAGTGAACAACGAGAAGCCGACGATCAACACGACCACGAACCCACCCGCCCAGGCCGCACGCGGCCGAATATCCGGCGATTGATAGGTCTGCCTCACGCCCAGAGCTTAGGCCCGGAGGTTTCTCAGCAATACTGTTGTCCCCGACGCGCCACAGCAGTGCCGAGAAAGAGGCGGCAGGTTTCTCAGCAATACTGCTGTCCCCCACGCGCCACAGCAGTGCCGAGAAAAACGTCGGGAACACGTCAGGCGACGACGATGTTGACGAGTTTCGGGGGGCGGGTGATCACCTTGCGGACGGCCTTGCCGTCCGTCCACTGAGCTACACGCTCAGACGCTCGAGCCAGCGCTTCGGCGTCTTCGGCAGAGATGCCGGCGTCGACCTCAACCCGATCCCGTACCTTGCCGTTGACCTGGATGACCATCGTCACCGTGTCTTCCCTGGCGGCGTCCAAATCGGCCTCGGGCCACGTCTGAATGTGAATCGAGCCCGCATGGCCGGTTACTCGCCACAACTCCTCGGTCACATGGGGAGCAATGGGGGCCAGCAGCTTCAGGAGAGCGTCCCGCGCCTCCGTCCAGACTTCATCCGACACGTTTGCCGAGCGCAGCGCGTCGAGCATCTCGTTGCGCATCGTCATCAGCGCGGCAACGGCGGTGTTCCACTTGAAGTCCACCATGTCGCCGTCGACCTTTGCAATCGTCTGGTGAACCCGACGTCGCAGCGTATTTGAGGCATCATCCGACATATTCTCGATCCGATATTCGGCGGTCCCCAGTTTCCAGACATCATCAATG
>JAUVQS010000007.1 GCA_030598025.1 Acidimicrobiia bacterium
GCGCGAAAACGGTCTGCAGCCGACTACGCCGGGCCGGCGTCGTTCGGAATCGCCACAACGTCATCCACCGACGGGGTGCCCGCCAGGGCGTTCCGTATTCGTTCGACCGCCGCCTGCTCACGTTCGGTTCGCACCTTGGTCAGGGCCACAACCACCCGGGCACCGGCCGGGGCCACTCGCAGCGCACCGCTCTCATGGGCGATGATTCGAGCACAATCCTCCGGGGCCAAGACGTGATCCGCCGGTCGCCCACTGAAGTGCATCGCCTGTTCAACTCTGTGGGCCGCGTCGTCCAAACGGCGCCCCACAGCATCGATTCCCATGGCGATGACCAGCGTGGTCGTCAGACCTGCAACCACCGGTTCATGCCCGGCGGGCGCCTTGAGGGGCTTGCCGTGGGCTCCATCTGCCTCAACAATCACGAAATCGACGTCCGAACGCCGGAAGAGCCGGTCGACGTCATCGGGAGCGGGGCCGGTCACCTTGTGGTCGTCTCCACCCGTCATCAAAACGACCGGACCCGGCCTACCGAGAGCATGGCCGACCTCAGCCAGAGATCCACAGAAGTTTGGCGAGTCGATCACCTGAAAGCGCCCCATCTTCGTCGTTGTCGTCAGCACGACTCTGCGACGCGCCTCGGCCAGTTCTTCGCCGAGACCAAACAGCAGCGTCGACTTCCCTCCTCCTCCGACGAGCGAAACTAGTTCGCGGTCACCCAGCCCCAGCCGTTCGATCAGCTTCACGGGGTAGCGCTATTCATCCAGGCGAGCACCGCCTCGAGAACGCCGCCCCCAACCGCCAGAGACTTGTCTGAGATCTCGAAACAAGCAGATCGATCGGCACGTGGATCGACGTCGGCAATCTTCAAACCGGGCGACACGATACCCTCGGCTAGTAGACCACGGACGACGCCGTCGATCCGAGATTGAATCGGCGCTCCATCGATGCTGCCGAGCGCGTCTCCAGCCGCCACCACCTCACCGATCTCCGCAGTCCAGACCAGTGGGCCGGACCGTGCCGATCGCACCACCCGGGAGGCGGACTCTCCTCCGATTGCTCCCGGAATACCGGTGTTGTCGGCCGCGGCGCCCGTCCACAGCACGCGACCGAGGTGAGGTCCGCGCATGGTCTCAACAACGGCATGGCAATCCTCGCCTGCGGTGAACCCTGGGCCGAGCCCAACCACCAACTCGGCATCGTTGATCGTCGTATCGATATTGCGTTTGGCGAGGCGGGCATCCACGAGTACCGACCCCACTTCTGGCAGGTTGGGCAAGAAGGGGCTGACCAGCACGGGAATCCGACCGGCGGCCGTCGCCTCGATCGCCTCTTCAATCGACTCGACGTGCACCGCTTCGAGATCCTCCACGCGGCAATCTCCCGCCGTTACGGCGGTCGAAACCGACACTGTGCGCCGAATCGTCAGCGGTCGCTCCAGCTCAAGAACGATGACCGGAAAACCTGCCCGGTGTAGTCGGGCCACAGCCCCGGTACCAAGATCGCCCCCACCGCGTACGACGATCAGATGCTTCGCGAAAAGCACTAGCGCTCGATCGTGCGGTTGACCTTGATGACCTCGGAGAGGATCGATACGGCGATCTCCTCGAGGGTCTCCGCCCCGACTTCGATACCGATCGGAGCGTGAATGCGGTCCAGCGCTTCGGAAGCGACCCCCTCAGCAACCAACCGCTCGCTCGTAGCCCGCCACCTGGTGCGACTGCCCATCACTCCTACATAGCGCGCCGGCGAATCGACGAGGTGTGGGAGCGAGGCGGCATCCAGATCGGGGCTCCGGGTCACCACCACGATGGATGAGTCCTCCGCGATCGGATACTCTGTGATCGCCTGCTCGACCGAACCGTGGAACCGGATGTCGGCGTTCGGAAGCGCCTCCTTCGAAACGAGTTCCTCTCGATCGTCGATTGCGATGGTGCGATAGCCGAGCCAGTGAGCGAGATCGATCACGCTTCGGCCGACATGGCCACATCCGATGACGTAGACCGTGTGAGGTGGCATATAGGGCTCCAGATAGACCTTGACTTCACCGCCGCAAATCCCGGGATCTCCTTCGGCGGGATTCAAGAGATCATATTCCAGCAGGCGGTTGGTGCCGCTACTCAGCGAATCAAGCGCCTCTCCGATGACGGCGGCCTCCATCGCTCCACCGCCGACCGTCCCCACCGTGCGTCCGTCTCCGAAGACCAGCATCTTCGTACCGGCCCGGCGCGGAACGGATCGTTGCGTTTGCACCACCGTCGCCAGCGCAACAGCGCGACCGTCATCCAGTGCGTCGGTCAACTCACGCAGTACCTGGGCGTTGTCGCCTGCGCTCACGAAACTCCGCCGGCCTGCAACGCCCGCCACACCCGCTCAGGAGTGAACGGAATGTCATCGATGGCGACCCCGGTGGCGTTGAGTATCGCATTGCGGATGGCCGGCGCTACGCCGTCCTTCGGGATCTCGGCAACGGCCTTGGCCCCGAACGGTCCCGACTTCTCCATCGTCTGCACCATGTAGGCCTCGATCCGCGGCATCTCATCGCTGCGATACAGCTTGTAGGGACCGAAGCGAGCATTCACCATCCGGCCCTCCTCGTCGAAGGCCATCTCCTCACAATGGCCGTAGCCGAGGGCCTGAATCATCCCGCCCTCGACCTGTCCGGCCGAGGTCATGGGATTGATCGGAACCCCGCAATCAACGGCCATGACCAGCGAGTGCACGGTGACCTGACCGGTCTCGACGTCGACCTCGATCTCGGCGAACTGGGCGGCGTACGGCGGAGGCGAATCAGGGGCGACGTATGAAGCAGTGGCCATGATCTGATGCTGGTTGTCCTGATGGAGTGAGTGCAACGCAACTTCATCAAGACCAACCGACCGACCATCGATGGCATGAGCCGCACGGTCACGCAGGACGATCTCGCGGGGAGAGTCGATATCGAGCATCAATGCTGCTCGTTCAACAATCTGCCGGTGAACGTCGTCGGCGGCCTTCTTCACGGCCATGCCGGACACGTAGGTGGTGCTGGACGCATAGGCGCCGACATCGAACGGTGTCATGTCGGTATCGGCCGCGTACACGATGATGTCTTCGATAGATACCCCGAGTACCTCGGCCGCTATCTGCGCCAGGATGGTGTCGGCGCCGGTGCCGAGATCGGTGGCCCCCATCAGGAGATTGAACGACCCGTCGTCGTTGATCTTGAGACTCGCTCCCCCCATGTCGAGACCGCTAATGGCGCTGCCATGCATGCACATCGCGAACCCGAGGCCGCGGCGAATGTGCGGACGGTCGCTCGGACTCACCCATTCTGGGTCGTAGCGCCGATGCCACTCAACTGCACGCCGACCTTGGGCCACGCACTCGTCCATCCCGCTGGACGTGACGACCGGTATGAACTTCATCTCGGCCGCCCCCTCGCCGAGTTCGGCGGCGACGTCGAGCGGGTCGCCGACCTTCGTCCAATTCTTGCGTCTGAACTCGAGGACATCCATGCCGAGCGCGCTAGCGACATCCTCCATGTGTGATTCGAGAGCAAAGAGTGCTTGCGGCGCTCCGTAACCCCGATAGGCGCCGGCGACGGGCACGTTGGTATAGGCCACATCACAATCGAACTTCTTGTTCGGACAGTTATACGAACTGAGCCCCCGGAGGCCGCTGACCATCTGCACAGTGAGAGCATGAGTTCCGTAGGGACCCGTGTTGCCGACAGTTCGCATGCGCTGGGCGACCAGGGTTCCGTCACTCATGACACCCGTCGTGAAGGTGATCGTTTGGGGGTGGCGGGTTCGGCTCGAGACGAATTCCTCCTGCCGGTTGAGTTCGAGACGCACAGGGCGGCCGGTAACGAGAGTCAAATGGCCGACGATGTCCTCGATCAGCATCTCCTGCTTCACGCCGAAGCCGCCACCGATGCGCGGCTTGATTATCCGGATCTGCCGAACGGGCAGGCCCAGCAACGGGGAGACCATCCGGCGGACGTGGAATGGGACCTGAGTCGAAGTCCTGATGACGAGTCGCTCGTCTGCGTCGAGCCAGGAGATGGCGATGTGCGGTTCGATAGGAGCCTGCTGCACTTGATGAACGCGGAAAGTCCGCTCAAAGACGTGATCGGCGGCTGCCAACCCGGCAGCGATATCCCCGACTTCAGCGTCGATGTGCTGGACGATGTTTCGGGCGGCGTCGTGCGCGCCTTCCATGTCCGGTTCATCATGGATTACGGGCGCGGTCCCGGAAATCGCTTCGTTCTCATCGAATACCGCCGGCAGCACTTCGTAGTCGACCTCGATCAACCGGACCGCCTCTTCGGCTATCTCGATCGACTCGGCCGCCACAGCGGCGACGCGGTCCCCAACATGGCGGACCTTGTTGTCGAAACTGACCTGGTCGTACGGAAGCGGATTCGGGTAGCTCTGCCCCCCGGATGCATAGCGAACTCGCGCCACGTTCTCGTGGTGGAGCACGGCGTGTACGCCGGGCAGTGCGCGGGCTTTCGAGTCGTCGATCCGGACGATCCGAGCGTGGGCATGTGGACTGTAGAGCATCTTGGCGTAGAGCATCCCGCGCATTTCGATGTCATCGACAAACGCTGGATTCCCCTTGGCGAGCTTGATTGCATCAACTTTCCGCTCCGGTTTTCCGACCACCTGGGTCTCGGGAACGTCGGAACTCGGGACGACCTTCGGGGCCAGTTCCGGAAGATCGAGCGGTGGGATGGTCCCTTCGAAGTGAGGATCACCCTCATCATCGACGAGAGGTTCGATGAAGGCGGGTTCGATCGGTGCGACCTTCTCGCCCCGCAGCATGGCCGCGGCACGAAGCACAGCATGGACCGGCCGAAGATATCCTGTTTCGCGATCCAGAATGCCGGACAACGCATCGCGCACGTCGGACTCCGTCGGATTCGGATTGCTATCGAGGAGGGCTTTGGCAGCCAGGATCATGGCGGGTGTGGAGTAGCCCGATTGAATGGCACCGGCCGCTACAAATGCTTCCTGGATCGGGTGCAGTCCACGCGGTGGGTTCATACCTTCGAGGGTCTCGATCCTGTGCCCATCTGCCTGTGCGGCCAGCAAGACCTCGGAAGACACCAGTCGACCGTCGAGCAGAACGGCGGCCGCTCCGGTCTCCCCGGTCTCGGCTCCGAAGCGAACACTGAAGAACCCCTCCCGCCGCAGCACGACTCGCAATGATTCGTGAGGTTCGCACTCGAAAGCTCGATCGCGACCGTTGACGGTGAGATTGATGGTCATGCCGCACCCCCGAGTTGGTCGAGCACTCGGGTGACGAGAGTCCGGGCCAGGGTCCGCCGGTAGTCCGAAGTACCGCGGAAGTCGGCCGGGGGCTTCAGAGAATCGAGCGAGTCATAAGTCACGACGATCGGGGTAAGAGCCACGCCGGTCAGTGCCAGCCGCATGCCTTCTCCGGTCACTCGTCCGACCGCAGCAACTATCGGCACGTCGGCGGGAGTGCGACCAGTTCTAGCCGAGGCGGTGGTGCCGCCGAGCGCCACTGAGATCGAGGTGATGATTCCACCCTGCAGAGCACCCGGGTCGGACAAGAGGGCTCCAAGAGAAACGCCGTTTGATCCTGCGCGGTGTTCGATGTCGACCGTCGCCTCATGAACGAGCAAACCCGCCAGAAGCTCGCTGTCCGGATCGCCACTCGCCACGGTGCCACCCACCGTTGCGGCATTTCGAAGCGTGTTTGGACCCTCACGATGTGCAAGTTCCCGCAGCAGCGGAGGCACCACCGGATGATCAACCAGATTTTGGAGACGAGTCATCGCCCCGATGATCACTCGATCATCCACTTCCTCAATCGCGTCGGCGCAAACGACCTGAACGTCGACCACTTCTGTTTCCGATGTGTCTTCGGTGGCGTTCACGACGGTGCCACCGCCCACCACGATCGAGGTCACTCCGTCCCTGGCGAGCAGATCGACGGCTTCGTTGAGGGTCGCCGGTCTGTGGTACCTACTGATCGTTCGCATCCTTGACCCCGCATTTCGCTCGGTTCCATCCACGGCTGCAACCGGCCTGAAGCAAGGCGACCGGTGACACTGAGAAGACACGTTCAGGATAGTTGTCGCCCGACCCTGCACTTACCGACCGCAAAACTTCCCCGTTTCTCCCTCCGCAGGGGGGATTTTGACGGCCTGCCGGCCGGGGGTGAGGGCTAGGCGGCGGGTACCGTCACACCGCCGGCCAGGCGAACGACCACATTCCACGCTGCTTCCTGGCTCGCTTCGTCGTTGATGTGCGGAAGGTCGACGACCACGAGATCACCCGTCATCTTCTTGGGTGGCGATGCGAAGAACTTGCCCGTCACGTCGCTCGAGAAGGCGGCCGCCTGAAGGTATCGACCGGCGGCGGTCTCCACGGACGCAGCCAATCCGAGGCGAGATGGCGCCATCATCATCAGCGGCACCATGATCTTTCGCATTACGAAACCCTGATGGCGCGCCGCATTCGTGTCCGGTGCGCTTCCCGGCGAAACGGCGTTGACGGTCATCCCGTCGGGGAGCCGACGGGCGAGAGCCGCCGCCCACCAGGCGACGAAGAGCTTGGCATTTGCGTAAGTGTCACCGCTTGAATGGCGCACCGGGTGCTCGACCCGTGTGTGACGCTCGGCCGCTGCTTCGAGGTCGCCGTCGAAGTGTTCCGCCGCAAACGCCGGCAGATCCACCACATTCATCGTCGGTACATCGCCTCGCGCCGCCTCGGACCCGGCGATGACGATGTGGGCCTGATCGGAGAGCAGACCCCGTCCCAGGAGATTCATCGAGAGCCGGTGGTGTCCGATCACAGATGACGCATAGGTCATCTCAATGCCATGCTCGGTATGGGTCGTCGTCGATCCGGGCAGGTGCCCGGCGTTGAGAAGCAGAAGGTCGACCTGGGCCTCTCCGGTTGAGTCCAGGCCGGTAACGGCATCGTCGATGCTGCTGAGCGAGCCCAGATCCAGGGAGAGCGTATGGAACACTTCCTTACCGGTCCGTTCTATCAGCTTGGCTCGGGCCGCTTCGACCTTTTCTACCGAGCGGCCGGTAATGGTGACCCGGCTCCATCCGGTTTTTGCCAGCAGCGCCGCTGCTTCGAACCCGAGTCCGGATGTTGCTCCGGTGACCAGTGCAGTGCGTTTCATGAGTAGTCCCCTCAAAGTGCAATTCACTGGGACGTTGTTCGTCCAGCAGGGGGCACAACCAGGACCGCCGGTCCGCTATTCCCGGCGGCGGCTGCCCGATTCTGTCCCACGCAGGCGATACATTCGCTACCTGAAGGCCACCGAAGGGAGTACCGTGAATGTCATGCCGACGGATCTGCAAGAGGGCGATCGCATCCCCATGTCGTGGGAAGAATATGAGGCACTTCCCGACCCGGTGCGTGGCGAATACATCGATGGGGCACTCGTCGTGAGCCCAGCCCCTAGCGGCCGACATCAGGACATCTCTTTCAACCTGGCGCTGATACTGCGGAGAGCGCTTCCGGAGCCACGTCGAGTCCGTCTTGCCTGGGCATGGAAAGCCGGGCCCGACGAGTTCATCCCCGACGTGATCGTGTTCGATGAGACAGAGGAGGACAAGCGACTGACCACCCTCCCCCACCTGGCCGTGGAGGTCTTGTCCACCGACAAAGCCGCCGACACGCTCCGCAAATCCTACAAATATGCACAGGCCGGTCTGCCCAACTACTGGATCATCGATCCGGATGGTCCAGAGGTGATCGTCTATCGCCTCGGAACCGACGGCACCTACGCTGAGATCGGCCGGAATCAGGCGGGAGCACCTGCGGAGTTCGACCTTGGTGTAGCAAGCCTCACGTTCGATCCTGCGGTACTACTCGGCTGATGTAGCCGACTCCCTCCGTGCCCTTGAACCGCTAGCTTGGTTGGCGGAGAGGAGCGATATGCCAGTGACAACGTCCGGACTCGTTTGCGCACACCATCACCTCTATTCAGCGTTGGCCCGGGGTATGCCGCCGCCGCCCAAGACTCCGACGAACTTCCATGAAGTCCTCGAGCAAATCTGGTGGCGCCTCGATACTGCGCTCGATCTGGAGATGATCCGCTGGTCGGCCATGCTCGGTGCGCTGGAAGCACTCGAGTCCGGCACTACGGCGATCGTCGATCACCACGAGTCTCCGAACGCCATCGAGGGCAGCCTCACTGTTATTGCGGAAGCCTGCGCGGAAGTGGGCGTACGGGTTCTCCCTGCCTACGGAATCACCGATCGCCACGGCGCCGATGGAGCGCGGCGCGGGCTCGCTGAAAACGAACGATTCATCAAAGAAGGCGGCAAGGGTCTGGTCGGCATCCACGCCGCTTTCACCTGCTCCGATGAATCTCTTCGCAAAGCCGCCCATCTGGCGAGGGAGCTCGGAGTTGGGGTGCACGTTCACGTCGCAGAAGGGATTGGAGACAAGGACGCTCCGACCCGCCTGGCCGGGTTGACCCACGATGATTGGCTGCTCAGCCATTGCGTCCATCTCCCCACGGACCATCATCTGCATGGCACGATCCTCCACAACCCACGCTCGAACCTGAACAATGCAGTGGGATACGCGGACCCGGCTCGATTCTCAAATCCGGTCGCACTGGGGACCGACGGCATCGGGGCCAACATGATCGAATCATTCCGGCTCGCCTATGTGATGCAACGTTCGGTCGACGTTACGGCAGGGCCCGACAAAGCCTGGTCCTGGCTCGAGGCCGGCTGGAACATCATGCCCGAGGCGCGCTCGGACGAGGTCACCTGGTCGTATGATCCGATGGATCCCTGGCATCTCGCCTTCACTCCCGGCGTCCGACCCATCAAGGTCAAGGTCGACGGTGAAACGGTCTTCACCGAAGGCACAACAACCCGGATCGATGCCGACGAGGTTCGAGCAAAAGCGGCTGAGCAGGCAACCCGCCTCCACTCCCTACTCTGATTCACGAGGAGCCAAACGATGTCCGATCGATTCCATCCCATCTCGATGGAGCAGCTGACCGACTGGGTGTTCGATGAACTCGAACAGAAGGACTCCCTCTTTGGTATCCCCCGCTCCGCCTTCTTCGAACCGCGGGCCGACGATCGGATCCGGCTGGAGAAGTACGGCTACGAGCTCGAGACCCCGTTCGGAGTGGCCGCGGGGCCACACACCCAGATGGCCCAGAACATCGTCGTTTCCTGGTTAGTCGGAGCCCGATTCATCGAGTTGAAGACGGTGCAGACACTCGATGAATTGGATGTCAACAAGCCCTGTATCGACATAGAAGACGAGGGATACAACGTCGAGTGGTCGCAGGAACTCAAGGTGTACGAGTCGTTCGACGAGTACCTGCGCGCTTGGGTCTTGATCCACGCACTGCATCACAAGTTCGGTTTTCCAGGCGACCGGCCGGGAATGATCTTCAACATGAGTGTCGGATACAACCTCGAGGGGATCCTCAAGCCGAACGTGCAGTGGTTCCTCGATACCATGAGAGACGCCTCGGCCTATCTCCCTGCCTACCTCGACATCGTCGCCCGGCGGTATCCCGAGATCCGCGACCTCGATATTCCCGCCGAGATCTCCGACACCATCACCCTCTCAACGATGCACGGCTGTCCGCCCGACGAGATTGAGAAGATCACCCACTACCTCCTCGACGAACGAAAGCTCCACACCTCGGTCAAGTGCAACCCGACGCTGCTGGGCGCCGAACGCGTCCGCGGAATCGTCAACGACGACCTCGGTTTCGACGACGTTCCCATCCCGGACGAGGCCTTTGGTCATGACCTGAAGTACTTCGACGCCGTCCCGATGTTTCACAATCTCCGCAAAGTGGCCGCGGACAACGGCCTCACGTTCGGGCTGAAACTGTCGAACACGCTCGAGGTCAACAACTGGCGGACGGTCTTTGAAGACGACGACATGATGTACCTGTCCGGGCGGGCGCTTCATGCCGTCACCGCCAATCTGGCCAGTCGAATTTCGGAGGACTACCGGGGCGATCTGCTGTTGTCGTTCGCCGGAGGGGCGGACGCCTTCAACGTCGCCGGATTGCTCCGGTCCGGCATGAAAACGGTCACGGTTTGCTCAGATCTCCTCAAATCGGGCGGCTATCTGCGAATGGTCCAGTACATCGAGAACCTCGAGAAAGCGATCGATGACGTTGGTGCGGCGGACCTCTCCGATTACATCGCCAAGTCGGCAATGCGAGATGCCAATCTCGATGAGTTCGCCCCGTTGCTTCGCTACTCGGCGCTCACCGACAGCAGCCTGGATCTGGATCTCGAGTCGTGCCGGGGACTCGCCGAGGCGCTTCGTTCGGAGACGATCGACCGGCCCGCCGAAGACGTAGTTCGCGCCTGGACGGCCGAAGCCGGGTACAGCACCGAACAGACGGAATCCCTGATTGGACTGGTCGGAAAGGCGCTCGCCCGGCTCAACCTTCGCCATTACGCCGACGAGGTGCGGGCCGACTGGCGCTACCGGAAGGATTCATTCCGCACCGACCACTCAAAGACACCAAGAGAACTCGAATACTTCGACTGCATCGAAGCTCCGTGTCTCGACGAATGCCCCGTCGATCAGAAGGTACCGCAATACATGAACGCGGTTCGCGACGGGGACTTCCTCGAGGCGGTACGACTGACCAGGCAGGACAATCCTCTGCCGTCGATCCTGGGGCGAGTTTGCGATCATCTCTGCGAAAACACCTGCATCCGAACCCATTACGACCAGCCGCTGGCCATCAGGCACATCAAGCGATTCATCATGGACCAGGAAGAGCAGCCGGTGCTGTTCACTCGCAAAGCGGAATCGGGCAAGAAGGTGGCCGTGATTGGCGCCGGTCCGGCGGGTCTGGCTGCCGCTCA
Organism: Acidimicrobiia bacterium; assembly: GCA_030598025.1. Taxonomy (GTDB): domain Bacteria; phylum Actinomycetota; class Acidimicrobiia; order Spongiisociales; family JAHEDJ01; genus JAHEDJ01. The sequence continues at coordinate 10,844 of JAUVQS010000007.1, forward strand.
AGAACTCGGGTACGCGGGGTTCTCGGTAACGATCTTCGAGGCACACCCGTACGCGGGGGGAATGGTCGGAGGAGCAATCCCGGCCTACCGTCTGCCGCAGTCGGTCATCGACCAGGATGTGGCCATCCTCGAGTCCCTCGGCGTTGAGATCCGGTACGGACTGAAGGCGGGTGTCGACTTCTCATTGAACAGCCTCCGCAGCGAGGGATACGAGGCGATCTTCGTGGCCGTCGGGGCGCAGCTGGCCAAGCAGTTGGGACTGCCGGGAGAGGAAGCCGCCGGGGTCATGGACGCTCTCCGATATCTCCGCAGCGTCAGAGAGGACAACCCGGTTTCGATCGGAAAGCGAGTCGGAGTCATCGGCGCCGGCGACACGGCCATGGACTGTGCCCGGTCGGCATTGCGCACCGGAGCCGAGAAGGTCTCGATCATCTACCGCCGCACTATCGATCAGATGCCCGCCGACCGCGAAGAAATCCATGCCTGTCTGGAAGAAGGCATCGAGATCGTCGAACTCGCCAAACCCGCCGCGGTGCACGCCGAGAACGGGTCGTTGGTGGGACTCGTATGCTCCCGCACTCGATATACCGGCGAACGGGATTCCTCGGGCCGCAAGATCCCATTCGACATTCCGGACTCGGAGTTCGAGATCCCGCTCGACACCATGATCCTCGCGATAAGCCAGCACTCCGTTCTGGACTTCTTCGGCGGCGAGACACCGGAGCTGACCTCGAAGGGTTACCTGGTCGTTGATCCTGCGACGTTCGAAACCACCACCCCAGGCGTCTATGCGGGTGGCGACGTGGCCGCCGACGGCCCGTCTTCGATCGTCAAGGCTGCCGCCGACGGCAAAGCGGTCGCCGCCGCCATCGCCAAATCGCTCGACGAAGCCGAACCCGAGGTTGAACTTCCGACCGTCGACCTGAATGCCATGATCGTCAAGAGGGCTCGCCGCGAATACCGCCGGCCCGTTTCGCAGACACCCTTGTCTGAGCGCGACGGCTTTCAAGAGACGGTCGTCGGGTTCACTGCAGAAGAGGCAATGGCCGAGGCAGCACGATGCCTTGATTGCCATCTCGTGTGCTCACTATGTGTTGGTGTGTGCCCGAACATGGCACTGATGACATATGAGATGGAGCCATTCCGGGCTGAGATTTCGTCTCTGTCCGCAACCGGCGGGGAACTGGTGGCGAGCGACTCGGCACCCTACCGGGCCGACCAGCAGTTCCAGATCGCCGTTCTGACCGACTTCTGCAATGAGTGTGGGAACTGCGTAACGGCGTGCCCGACCTCCGGACTGCCGTACGTCGACAAACCCCGCCTGTATCTCGACCGTCAGGACTTTGAGGAACAGAAGACGAACGCGTTCATGATCTTGGAAGACGGTGCCATCGAGAGTCGCGTGGACGGCGAGACCCACCGCCTGGTGCTGAACGGGTCGGTTGAGTACACCGCTCCCCGATTCAGTGCCCGCCTCGAGGCCGGCACGCTCAACCTGATCGAGGCGACATCGGCGAACGAGGTAACCGATGGAGAGGCTTTCTCATTGGAGCCGGCGGCCGACATGTATGTGCTGCTCAGTGGTCTCTCGGGTTCTTTGGCGCACTTGCCGGCAATGACAGACGAGGGGACGAGACTCGCCCACCCCGGCTATGCGGAGTAGCAGCAGACCGTCGCCCTGGGATGGCGGGCACGGCGATTAAGGTTCGCGGCGGATTGCCGATGAATAGCCATGGCATCGGTCCTGACGCGTCTACGGATTCGCACTTCGGCTCTCGCCGCACTGACCGCTGCCACACTTCTGTTCGGTGCGCCACAACTCCCGGCGCTGGCACAAACCGTCGAGTTGCAGCCCGGTGGGACGTTCGTTGACGACGACGGGACACCGGCCGAGGGATACATCGAGGCCATCGCCGCGGCCGGGATCACGGTCGGGTGTAACCCCACCGGCAACGATCGATTCTGCCCGGACGACACCCTCACCCGATTCGAAATGGCCTCGATGCTCGCTCGGGCGCTGGAGCTCGGAACATCGGCATTCGACTACTTCACCGACGACGACGGTTCGGGGCACGAGGCCTCGGTCAACGCCCTGGCGGAGGCCGATATCACGGTTGGTTGTCGACCTCAGAACTTCTGCGGCTCGGCTCCGGTCACACGTGGTGAACTCGCGACGTTCCTCGTTCGTGCCTTCGGGATTCCGGACGCCGACACAGACCATTTCTGGGACGACTGGAACTCTCCACACCAGGACGCTATCAACGCACTGGCCACCGCCGGCATTACCGGTGGATGCGAGGCAGGCCGGTTCTGCCCCTATCAAGCGATACCGCGCCGGCAGGTGGCAATGCTCTTGTCGAGAGCCATGGATCTGTCTCCCGTGGTTCCTCCGGCCAGGCCCTTCCCATCGCCTCCCAGCGCCGGACGGGGAATGCGCATCATCTACTCCAATTCACAGCAGCGCATCTGGATGATCGATGGAAACGAGAACATCTTTGATTCCTATCTCGTTTCCGGTCGTGAGGGCGTCCCCGCGCCCGGCACCTACTCCGTGTACTCGAAGTCTCCTCTCGCCTGGAGTCACGACGGAATCACGATGGAGCACATGGTCCGGTTCGCCTACGGCCGGACGGCGTCGATCGGATTCCACGCCATCCCGCACCGTGCCACCGACGAGCCTATGCAGACGGAGGAGGAGTTGGGAACATTCCAAAGCGCCGGGTGTGTCCGTCAAGCAGATGCAAAGGCAGCGGCCTTGTATCTGTGGGCGCCGGTGGGTACGACTGTTGTGGTCGTACCCTGAGCTCCGTCTAACCCGATTCGACTCCATGTCCGATGCAGAACTGGTTCCCTTCCGGGTCGGAGTAGATGTTCCACACAAATCCCGGCACTTCGTTCGAGGCCACGAGCGATCCACCCAGATTCGAAACGCGGTCGGTCACCGCCTCCAAATCCTCGTGGTAGGCATCCAGGTGCAGCTTGTTCTTGCCGGGCGTCGGATCCGGTACCTGTTGAAAGGCGATGGAGAGGGCCCCCTCGTGCGGTGGCTTTAGCCAGATGAACCCGGGAAACTGGGTGGCGATCTCGGTATCGAGCAACTCCATCCAGAATTGGGCCAGGTGATCTGCGTCGACGCAATCGAAGACGACGCTGCCGATCTTGGGTACGGGTACGGTCATCTCTCCCCTTCCTTCGCGGCCAACTCTATCCACCGCGAGGGCTCTCGGGACGAGACTCAGACGAGAGATCCGGCGTCCACCGGGTCGGCATCGTCCTCATCTAGCGCAGGTGATGCCTGCCCGCCGGATAAGTTGCCCACTCCGGTTCGCTGCATTTCTCCCCACTCCTTCTTCGACGGGTTCCAGAACATCGATCGGAATCTCCACCAAACGCTCCGCTGACGGAGGCCAAGGTGCTCGGCAAGTGAGTAGATGAGCAGTCTGATGGTTTGATCGGCGCGGCCGTAATACCCGAACCGATCGTCGAGGAAGAAAGACAGTACCGAGTTCACTGCACCCAGAAGCAGAGCCGTCACCGCCAGCGGAAGGGCAACCTCCACGTTGACGTACCCAAGAGCGATGGACAGCGGAATGATCAGCCAGCCCACGAACTCCACGATCGGGGCGATGAACTCGAACACGATGAATAGGGGCCCGCCGATGAGGCCAATTTGCCGGTAGCGCGGGTTGAGTCATCGCTTTGTACTGCCAGATCACCTGGATGAGACCCCTGTGCCACCGGATCCGCTGTTTCCTGAGAATCGACCAATCACTTGGAGTGCATGTCAGTAGAAACGAGACAACTCGCTCGTCTTCGACGATCAGCACTCTGGGTCGACTCATCGGTTCGCCGTTCTTGTCGTTAGTGGCGCGATCGACCGCACCGTTGCTGGTGCTATGGGTAGCTAGGACGGCTGAATGAATCCCAATCCACGTACGACGCTTCTCCACCTGGCGCAGATCAGGCAGCTACCGTGGCACCATGCCAGCCGACTCCACCATCACCGCACTCGCCGACGAATTCCACGCATTCCACAAGCGTTCAGACCAGATGGGGGCCCTCTGGAAGGGCTCCCTCGACGACCTGGAACTCTGGGAGGAATTCATGCCGGACGCGGTGGACCGCCGCCGCAGAGAACTCCGCAGATTCGCCGCAGCCGCGGATGAGCTATCGACAACCGTCGGGCCCCATCCGACTCTGGATCTGATTGCTTTTGCCGCCAGATCGACGGACGAACAACTCGAGTGGTATCACGATTTGCAGCAGTTCAACTCGAACATGGGTTTCCATCCCATGCTCTTGACCTTTGGTCCGCGCTATCCGCTCGTCACGCCGGAACACGGCGAGCGCTACCTGGCGCGGATGGCCAATCTGCCGCAAACACTCCGTGACTTCGCAGCTCGGATTCGTGCGGCGGTCGACAGAGGCCGCGTCGCCAATCGTGCAATCGTTGAGCAGACTCTCGCCGGTCTCGATCGCCATCTCGCTGCGTCACCGGATCCCCTGCTCGCTCAAATCCCGCCGAAGGAACTCTCTGAGACCGACTCCGCCCGTTGGCGGGCACGGCTCGAAGGGATTCTCCGGGATGACGTTCGCCCCGCTCTCATCGAACTCCGCGGCTTGGTCAACGATCGGGCGGTTCCGGCTGCCCGCACCGATGAACAACCGGGCCTCGCGTACCTGGATGGTGGAGCCGAGAGCTATGAGCGCCTCGTATGGGCGAACATCACGCGGGAAATCCCCGCCCGCCGCGTTCACGAACTCGGACTGGAACAGATCGCTCGACTGGAAGAGGAATACCGGCTCATTGCCGGGCCGATTCTCGATACCACCGATACCGCCGAGATCTACGACCGGCTTCGGAGCGACCCCGCTCTCCACTATTCCGATGCCGAAACGCTGGTGTCCGACGCCACGGCCGCGCTCGCCAAGGCGGCCGCCGCCATGGGCGACTGGTTCGGTGTCGTGCCGAAGGCTCCCTGTATCGCCACCTCAATCGACCAGGGACCCCTCGCGTTCTACTCGCAGCCTGCCCCAGACGGCTCCAAACCAGGCTCCTTCTTCTTCAACACCGCCGATCCATCGATGTGGGGCACGTTCCAGTTGGAGGCAACGACGTATCACGAGGGAATCCCGGGTCACCACCTTCAGGTCGCTCTAACGCTCGAAAATGAGGACCTCCACCCGATCCACCGTGAGCCACTAGTCGTCGCCTATCTCGAAGGCTGGGCGCTCTACACCGAACGGGTCGCCGATGAGATGGGGCTCTACTCATCCGAGCTCGACCGCGTGGGCATGCTGGCCGCCGACTCGATGCGCGCCTGCCGGTTGGTTGTCGACACGGGAATCCACGCGCTCGGATGGTCCCGTGATCAGGCGATTTCCTACATGCTCGAACACAGTCCGATGACCCGCCTGCAGGTTGAAGGTGAGATTGACCGGTACATCGGTGTGCCCGGCCAGGCCCTCGGCTACATGATCGGCCGCCTCGAGATCGAGAAGATCCGCGCCGATGCCGAGGAGAGGTTGGCCGACCGATTTGATATCAAGGCGTTCCACGATGTCGTGCTCGGCCACGGCGATATCCCACTCGACACCCTCGATCGAATAGTCGGCGACTGGGCCTCCACCCAGACCTAAATGTGTTTTCGCGCGGGGATCGCGGCTTGTAGGCCGCGATCCCCGCGCGAAAACGATCTTTCTAAAGGGCGACTTTGGCGTTGAAGGCGTCGATCAGAGTGTCGATCGGTTCGACCATCGACTGGATGTTGGTCCAGTACTCGGGGTCGTACCACTGCGCCTGGATCTCGTCGAAAGTCTTGCCCTGTTGCTCAACCCAGGTGTAGTACTTCAGATTGTGAATCCGCTTGCGCTCGTAATACGACAGCTCATGCACATGATCGATTCCAGTGCCCATCAGGTAACGCTCGTATGAGCCGGCGGCGTCAAGGTTGCTGAACTCGCCGCGTTCGGCGTTCAACTCCTCGAGCCGGCTTCCGTACATCTCCATCGAGTCGGTGCCGACCGTAATGATGACGTCCTCGGAACCCATCTCGTAGTACTTGGCCATCTTGATCGCCGACAGCATGTTCCCGACGCCCGAGATGCCCAGCAACGGCAGCTTCTCGATCACATCGGAGGAGACGCCCTGCTCAGCCAGATGCGCTACTCCGGCCGGCTCATTGAACAGGCGGATAATGCTCATCGTCGCCTCATCATCGAGCCCGATGGCCAGATCTGTGTTGCGCACGTTGTGGACCCACGGGATGTGCTTATCGCCGATTCCCTCGATCCGATGCTCTCCGAAACCGTTGTAGAGCATGGTCGGGCACTGCACGGCCTCGCCGGCGGCGATCTTGGCCGTTGGGTAGACCTGCTTCAAGTAGTCACCGGAAGCGATCGTCCCGGCGGAACCGGTGGTCAGGGTGACACCGCGGAAGACGTCTTTCGGACCCATGACCGATTCGAGCACCTCGGCCATCGCCGGCCCGGTAACCGCGTAGTGCCACAGGTAGTTTCCGAACTCATCGAACTGATTGAAGATCATCAGATCTTGACCAGAAGCCCGCAGCTCATTGCACTTGTCGAAGATCTCCTTGACGTTCGACTCAGAACCGGGCGTCTTGATGATCTCCCCGGCCACCGATTCCAGCCACTCGAATCGCTCGCGACTCATGCCTTCCGGCAGGATGGCGATCGATTCACACCCGAGCAGGTTCGAGTCGTAGGCGCCGCCGCGGCAGTAATTGCCGGTCGACGGCCAAACGGCCTTCGTCCTAGCGGGGTCGAACTGGCCGGTGACCAGACGGGGCGCCAGGCAACCAAACGCGGCTCCCACCTTGTGGGCTCCGGTTGGGAACCACTTGCCTTCGAGCACGAGAATGCGTGCATCGGTGCCGGTTAGCTCTTTCGGGAGTTCCAGGTAGTTGACGCCACCGTATCCACCGCCCATCGCGGTGGGTTCGTTGTGCCAGTTGATACGGAAGAGATTGCGAGGATCAAGATCCCACAAACCGACACCGGCCAGCTCTTGCTTTATGGAGTCGGGAATCAAAGAGGGGTCCCGCATCTGTTTGAACGTGGGGATCCGAATCGCTTTGTCGCGGGCGACCGTGACGGCCGACTCCAGCGTCGCTTCGTTCATGGTGAGATCGATCATTCTTGGTTTCCTCGTTCTTGGGAGTTAGTCATCAGTCTTTGGTGTCGCTCCCCCTTTGGGGGGAGTACGGCCGGGTGAAAGCCGGGCGGGAGGGGGGCTATCTCTGTTGTAGCCAAGCCCCCCTACCCCCGATCCTCCGGATCGGCGGTTCCTTCCCCCCTGCGGGGGGACCGATAATCAGGTACCCGCACCATGGCCGTCTTCAATGCTTCCAGTGATGGCTCAATAACCATTGGCTCAGTGCCTGCTGCGGTTACGGCCTTCATCGCCGAGGCGACATCTTTCAGCCCGCTGCCGGTCGACAGCACCACGACCCGATCGGATGCGTCGACGAGCCCACGGTCGACAGCCGCCGCCAAACCGGCGTACGCCGCTGCTCCGGCCGGTTCGGCAAAAACGCCGGAACCGCGCGCCAGCACGGGTACGGCCGTCAGGATCTCGTCGTCGGAGACCCGTAGATAGGCACCGTCGGTTTCGCGAACGGCAGCCATCGCCTTGATCCGGTCACGTGGCAAATCGGCGCTGATGGAATCCGCCAACGTATCGGCGGAGATCGGAGCCTTCGTCAAGACGTCTTCGTCGCCCTCAAAGGCCTGCACGAGATAATCGCTGCCGGCCGCCTGGATGCCGAAGATCCGGGGAGCATGATCGATCCAGCCGAGGGCCAGCGCATCCTTCATCGCTTTGTGAATGCCACCGATGATCGACCCGTCGCCAACACTCACGAAGATCGCATCGGGCACGTTCCACTCGAGCTGCTCGAGTATCTCGAGTCCGGCCGTCTTCTTTCCCTCGGTCATGTATGGATTGAATCCTGTGTTGCGGTTGTACCAGCCGTACTCAGCCGAGGCCGCCATGCAGAGATCGAAAGCGTCCCCGTAGTTTCCCTTCACCAGCGCAACCGTCGATCCGTAGGCAAGGAGTTGGGCGATCTTCGCCTGGGGCGCCGACTCGGGAACGAAGATCACGTTCTTCTGTCCGACCGAAGCCGAAAGGCCGCTGAGCGCCGCCGCCGCGTTGCCGGTACTGGCCGTAGTAACGACGTCGGCGCCAACTTCTCTCGCCTTGACGAGTGCCATAGCGCTGGCCCGGTCCTTCAGGGAGGCCGTCGGTTGGCGCCCTTCGTCCTTCACCCACACCCGGGACAGCCCCAGTGAAACTGCAAGACGAGGTGCATCGTAGGTGGGCGTCCACCCGACGGTGAGCGGAGGGACTGCGGCGTCGGGGGCGATCGGCATGAGCGACCGGTAGCGCCACATGGTCATGTTCCGATCGGCCGCCAGGGACTCTTTCGCTATGTGTGTTCCGACCAGGTCGTAGTCGTAGCGAACATCGAGGATCCCCTCGTTGCCGCACTCCGCGCAGACGTACCCGGCTTCATCAGCCGGGTACGTCGCATCGCAGATCACACAGGTCAACCCAGTGACGTGCTCGAGGCTCATCGAACGATCCGCGTGCCGGTCTCCCCGGCCATGGCGCGCTCGATGTTCTGGGGGTTGGTGATCAGAGCTTCCTTCCCACCCGCCTCCAGGAACTGCACGACAGCACGCATCTTCGGTGCCATTGATCCTTCGGCGAAGTGGCCGCCCTCTTCGAGGTACTGCTTGACCTCAGCCAGGGTGAACTTGTCAACCCACCTTTGCTCTGGAGTGCCGAAGTTGAGTGCCACCTGCTCGACGGCGGTTGAAATCAGCAGGAGATCTGCATCGACCTGACTGGCCAGCAACGCTGAGGCGAGGTCTTTGTCGATCACTGCTGCGATTCCTTCGAGGTCACCACTCTCGTTGGCAATGACGGGGATGCCCCCGCCACCAACCGCGATCGTGACAACGCCTGCGTCGAGCAACTGCCGGATGACTTCGAGTTCGACGATCCGCTTCGGTGCGGGAGAGGCCACCACTCGACGCCAGCCACGGCCGGCGTCTTCTTTGATGTCCCAACCCTCGTTGTCGCGGCGCCGCGTGGCTTCTTCCTCTTCCATGAACGAGCCGATTGGCTTGCTGGGAGACGAAAAGGCTGGGTCGTTGACGTCCACCTCGACCTGGGTGACCACCGTGGCGACGTGTTTCTTTATCCCGCGCTGACGGAAGTCGTTCACCAGGTTCTGCTGAAGCATGTATCCGATGGCGCCCTGTGTGTCTGCTCCGCAGTAGTCGAGCGGGATCTCGTGCAACTCACTGCTGGCCAACTCGGAGCGGCGCAGGATGAACCCGACCTGGGGTCCGTTGCCGTGGGAGATGGCCACATCCCATCCCTGTTCGACCAGGGAGGCGATGTGATCATCGGTTTCGGCCGCGGCCATGTACTGGTCCTGCACCGTCGTGTGGTCGGCGTCGGGAATCAGCGAGTTGCCGCCGATGGCGATTACAACTTTGGGCATTACTCCATCACTCCGAGAACGGAGGCGAGAAGGGCCATCCGCATGACGACGCCGTTGTACGCCTCTTGCCAGTAACGGGCGTGCTTGAGCTGGTCGACCTCGGGAAGAAGCTCGTCCATCCGGGGGAGCGAATGAAGAACGATCGAGTCGCCCTTGGCCTTCTTCATCACCTCTCTGGTGATCTGGTAGTTGGCCGGCGTGAGGCCGTACTCGTCCTGCTTCTCCTGGCGGGACGCCGTGTAATCGGGCTGCACGACCGGCTCCATGTAGATGACATCGGCCTCGGCGATCACCTGGTCGATATGCTCGACGATGCGGTAGCTCGTGCCCATTTCATCGAGTTCGGCGAGGAACTCGGGCAGCGGTGACATCTCTTCCGGGGAGAGGATGACCATCTCGGCATCGAACTGCGAGAGGGCGTATCCGATCGAATGCATGGTGCGCATCCGATGATCTCCGATACATACGATGGTCTTGCCGTCGACAGACCCCATCTCCGACTGGATGGTGTAGAGGTCGGTCAGTACCTGGGTGGGATGCTCTCCCCAACCGTCGCCGGCGTTGATCACGGGAATGGATGCCCACTTGGCGGCCTCGTGCGGCGCGCCCTGCTGGAAGTGGCGCATGACCAGCACGTCGCCGTAGTACTCCAGCATATGGACGGTGTCCTTGATCGATTCCTGGTAGAAGTCCCCGGCGCGGGTCATCTTGGCGTCGGAGAATCCTGTCACGTGGCCACCGAGGCGGTGCATGGCAGCTTCGTGGGCCAACCTGGTACGGGTGGATGGCTGATAGAACGCGGTAACCAGTGTCTTCTCGGAAAGAAGATCGACGTTCCGCCTCTCGCGGGCGATGGGTTCGAGTTCATCGGCAATCTGGAAAAGGTGCTCGAACTCGTTCCGCTCGAAGCCTTTGAGGGAAAGGATGTCCCTTCCGGCGAAGCTGCGCATTTGACTCTCCTGCTCTAGTCGTGTGACTTTCGAGAGGTTCCTCTTCCGCCTCGACCCTGATAGGGGTGGACAGCTTGGAAGACCTCCTGTACGATTTGTCATACAATCATACAACAGTATCACTGGACGTGCTACCCCAACTCTCATGATCACTCGCAGCCCCTCCCTCACCGACCAGGTCAAGGCGCACCTCAAGGAGCGCATTGTTTCCGGCGCGTTCGAGGAGGGTCGCATCCCATCCGAAACCGAGTTGGCGACCGAGCTCGGAGTCAGCAGAACGACGATTCGCGATGCGCTCAGCCGGCTCGAGAACGAAGGCTCGATCTATCGAAAGCAGGGGGCCGGGACCTTCGTCAACGAGCCGGGCCTCCAGATCAAGTCCAGACTCGAAGAGATGTGGTCGTATGAGGAAGTCCTCCGGGATCACGGTTACACACCATCGATTCGCGTCGTGGCCATCACCTCCGAAGCGGCATCACCGGCAATGGCTGCGGATCTGGATATCCAGCCCGAAGAACCGCTGCTCATAGTTGAGAAGGTGTTCCTCGAGGATGACCTGCCGGTGGCCTTGACGTACAACCGGATCCCTGCACAACTGTTCACCGGCGAACTCACGAATCAAGACGGAGCATTGCCCCTCTACGAGCTCCTCGACCAGCACTGTGACCGGCAGCTTTCGTACTACCTGTCCGAAATCGTCCCTGTTGCTTTGCCGACTCACGAGGCCGACGAGTTGAACGTCTCCCGCCGAACGCCGGCCCTCAGCTTCGAAGAGATCGGATACGACCAGAACAACGACCCCGTCGCCCAATCCACCTCATATTTCCGTGACGACTTGCTCCGCTTTCGCCTGATCAGGCGAAAAGCCGGAGCCTGACCAATACCCAAAGGAGCATCGATGCAAACCTATCTGCACGGTCGAGACATGATCACTACCCAGGAGTGGACCAAGGATGAGCTCGACACCGTTATCGACGTCGCTCTCGACCTGAAACGGCGTCGGGCCCTCGGCGAGCAACACGCATTGCTAGATAACAAGGTCCTCGCCATGTTGTTCTTCTTCTCGAGCACCAGGACACGCGCCAGCTTCGAGGCCGGCATGGCCCAACTCGGCGGGCACGCCATGTTCCTGGACAGCACGACCACACAAATCGGTCACGGCGACACGTGGAAAGAGATCGGCGAGATCCTCGGCCGCTACGACGACGGCATCGCCATCCGCAACGTTGATTGGGGCATCGGCAACAAGTACATCCGCGCCGTCGCCGAAGCCAGCCGCACGCCCGTCCTCAACATGCAGTGCGACTGGTATCACCCGTTCCAGGCGCTTGCCGACCTGCTCACGGTCATCGAGCAGAAGGGCGACCCGCGCAATCTCACCTTCAACATGAGCTACGCATACGCCGCCAGCTACCAGAAGCCGATCAGTGTCCCCCAGAGCGTCATCCTGCTGATGACCCGCTACGGCGCCAACGTCCGGCTCACCCGACCGCCCGAGTTCAAACTCATGCCCGAGATCGTTGCCCAGTCTGAAGAAAACGCCAAGGCATCGCACGGCAGCTTCGAGATCATCGAGGACTTCGAGGAAGGCATGGCCGGCGCCGACGTCGTCTACGCCAAGGCCTGGGGCTCGATGCTGACCACTTCGGATCACGAGGAATCGGCCAAGATCTCGGCCAAGTATCAGGACTGGATCGTGGACGCTCGTCGCATGGAGATGGCAGACGAAGACGCCATCTACATGCACCCGCTGCCGGCCGATCGCAACGTCGAAGTTGCAGACGAGGTCATCGACGGTCGTTGGAGCCGGGTCTTCGACCAGGCCGAGAATCGCCTGCACAGTCAGAAGGCGACGTTGCTGAAGCTGGCGGGTCTGCTGCCATGAAAGGCTGGGCGCCCGCCCTGTGCCTGCTGTTGCTGTCGCCGTCGTTCCTCCCCGCACAGACAGAGGAACCCACGGCGGCGGCCGACTCGGTCGTGGTGGCCCGGCCCATTACCAAGTACGGAATTCTGCGCGCCCACCTGCCCGACTCGGAGGGGGCCGCCCAGGTCGCCGTCAGCCACGCTCGCTACATCGCCAATTTCGGCTCCCGCGACGGCGTTAAGCCGGGGGCGATCTTCCAGGCCTACAAGGCAGCCACCTACGTGGGGCTGCTGCGCGTGGACCAGGTCTACCGCGAGTCAGCC
>JAUVQS010000050.1 GCA_030598025.1 Acidimicrobiia bacterium
AGTACCACCACTACATCTTGTGGTCGCTCTTGCCTCTACCACGAGATCTGGTGGTGTGTTACGCGAATGTAGTTACACGTATGAAAGTCGTCAACCACTAGAGCGTGCTATTCCGCACATAGCACGCGGTTTCTTGTCAAAGCGGGGAAGACGGCCGTACAAACCGGTCCGGTCCGCAGGCCGGGGGAAGCATGGGAGACTGTATCGCACGCTACCCGGGGCGCGAAAACTGGGAACAAACCAGTTTTTCGCGGCCGAATGTTGCCCTCGATTCGGGGCTTCGACGGCGACAGTTTTGATAGGCTCAGAGTCTGGGAGAGGCCGCACGGCGGCTGATTCCTTTTTCGACGGTTGGGACAACGGTGAGTCGCAGGATCGCCCAAATCGCGAATGTCACAGCGCAGTGGCGCTGGCTGACGGCGGTCGCCCTCTTGGTGGTTGCGACCGGGGCAGTGGTGTCGTTCGTTCGTTCGAGGCGACGACCGCATGTCGCAACGATGCCTTCCAGCCTGTTTGCTCGACGTCGGCCTCCATCCACTGGAGGCGACCCCTCTTCCGCGCACGGACCGGGTAGCGGTCCGGTGGTGCAGCTTGCCGATACCCCGCCGGCGCCCCCGGCCGGCCCGGTCGCAGTCGCCGATGAGCATCCTCTTCCGCCTCCGGCTGAGAACGGCCCCCTTCGGGCACCACTACCGCCCCGGCCGGATGATCTGATCGTGACCATCGACCTGACCGAACTCGAGTTGGAGCAAGCGGTAGACGGGGATGATCACGTCGCTGATCTCTCCTCGGAAGAGGATTTGGCCTCGTTGCCGGCCGATCCCTGGGCGTGAGGTCGTCCGGTTGACTGTGTTGTGAGGGCTGTTGTTGGTTGGCCGGCGAAGTCGGCGAATGGCCGGGCACAGAACGATCCCCCGAAATGGGCGTGATCTCGGATATATTTGGGGTAGTCGACCGAGAGGCCGTCATCCGATCCCGCAGGAACCGATTCAACTCAGCGGTTGCTCCGCTGCTGTTGGCCCAGGTGGTTGAACGAGGCGAATCGGTGGGTTGGTTCATCTTCGGCGGCGCCATGGCGGTGCTGGCAGTCGGCGTTGTGATCGTGATTCTGGCGCGGGCGAGACATCGCCGGGACGATCTGGAGAATCGAATTGCCGTACGGAGCGAAGCCACAGCTCTTGTCGAACCCCCGATGCCGGCGCCCAAGAGGCGACCGGAGGTGACCTTCCTTGATCTTCCGGCGGATGATTCTCGCGAGCTCATCGATCTCCGACACCAACCTGAAGCAATGGTTGACCGTCGTCGGAGCCCACTGTCTTCTCATCTCGATGACATCGCACAGCCGCAGACCTTTGTCGATCTTCCCGGTTCAGAATCGCAGCGGGATCCGGTGATTGATCTCACCGAAGAGTCGGTAGATCTCACTGAAGAACGCCAAGAGGCCGCACCGAAGAGCGACCCCTGGGCCTGACCGCCCGGCGCTGCGATCAACACCCGACGTGCCGTTCAACGACGGCCGCCTCACAGAGCCCGAAACTTGGGACTAAATGGGTCGTTCGGCCCGGGAGAGTCGTCCCAACCTTTCGGTAGGTTGATCGGAGGGACCCGGCGGTCGGCGCAGTCGCGCTCGACGAGAGCGAAGGGTTGAAGTGAAAGTTCTCCGGACACCGGACGAGCGTTTCGAGTCGCTTCCCGACTTTCCGTTCGAGCCGCGCTACGTGGAGATCCCCAATGAGTGGGGCCCGAGCCTGCGGATGCACTACATCGATGAGGGGCCCAGGACTGCGCCGAGCGCGGTCCTGTTGCATGGTGAGCCGACCTGGTCATATCTCTATCGGCACTTGATACCGTCTCTGGTCCGAGGCGGCCACCGGGTGCTTGTTCCTGATCTGGTCGGATTCGGCAGAACTGACAAGCCGGCGGAGATCGATGATTACACGTACGAGCGAATGGTTGAGTGGATGGCGACTTGGTTCGGGTTGGTGAACCCCCGCCGCGTGACGCTCATCCTCCACGACTGGGGCGGTCTCATCGGACTGCGCATTCTCGCCAAAGGATCGCGGAGATTCGAGCGGATTGTCGCTATGAACACAGGGTTGCCGACCGGCCATCAGGCGATGTCACAGGAGTTTTCCACCTGGCGGTTGATGGCTCACAACATGCCGGTGTTGCCCGTCGGTCAGATCGTCAACGGAGCGTGTTTCGTCGATTTGCCGCCCGAAGTCATCTCCGCTTACGACGCCCCCTTCCCCGATGAGTCGTTCAAAGCCGGGGCAAGGGCGCTGCCCGGCCTCGTTCCTACCCACCCGGATGATCCGTCGGCCGCCGAGAACCGGAAAGCCTGGCAGTCGCTCAGCCGCCTCAAGAAGCCGTTCCTGACGGTGTTCAGCGATCTCGACCCGATCAGCAGTGGTACGGAGGAAACGTTCAAGGCGAGAATACCGGGCGCCGTCGGTCAGCCACATACTCGACTCCGCCATGCCGGGCACTTCGTCACCGAGGATCGAACGGATCGGCTCATCAAGCTGTTGAGCAAGTTCACCCGGTTGTGAGAGAGGCACGCGAGCGGCCGGTCTGGCACTCTATGGGTCATGAGTGATCCTCAGCGACGATTCTTCCGACCATCGACGGGCATAGCGCGCCCGCTGGCGGTCGCGGTCCTGTGGGCGGTTGCGGTCGCCGTCGCCGGCGCGGTGATTGTCGGCCTCGCCGCATTGATCGCGGGTGGCGTCGCCGGCATCATGGGCTGGTTCGATGATTCCACTTCGGCATCGGGGGCGATGCGGGAAACGCTGGAGATAGCGGCCTGGATCTTCGCTCCAATCGGCCTAGCCGTTGCCGTTTGGGTGGCGGCGTACGGCACAACACAACAGGGGTCGCTGCCGCGGACGCTCCTGGCTGCTCCTACCGCCATCGGCGTGGCCGCCGGGTTGCTCTTTCTTGATTCGTCCGGCCTCCTGGCAGCCGGCCTGGCTATCGGTTGGGCGCTGGCGATTCCGGCCGAATCCCCTACCCAGGTGGCGGCTCGTTCTCTGCCCTTGCTCGTCGCCGCCTTGCTTCTACCCCGTCTGAGCGATTTGTCCGGCTGGGCCATCGTTGGGGTCATTGCCGCCTCTCCGGTGGCGGCCGCGGCCGGGGTCTACCTGGCAGACTTGCCGTGGAGCTTGCGGCGAGAAGCCCCCGACGACGCTTGACCCGGCCTTACCTCGGGCACCGGTTCGTATTGGCCGGCCGGCTGGTAGGTTTGACCGAGAGGCGTTGGCCAGTCGAGAGGAGCCGTCCATGTTCAGTGTCTATCTGTTCGCTGCACTAGTCGGCTGGCCGTTTGTGTTGTTCTTCCTCTTTTTCTCAGCCGACATGGACGCCGATGCTGACATGGACGCCGACTTCGATGCGGATGTAGACGTCGACGCGGATACCGGCCTGGCCGGCTCCGCCGGCGCAGGGGTCGCCGATGCTGTTCTGTCCATCTTCTCATTTCGAGCTTTGGTGTTCTTGTTCGCCTTCTTCGGGGTCACCGGGCTGATCATGCGGGGGTTCGGTGTCGGCGCCTTCTTCACTTTCATCCTGGCTGTGGCCATGGGGTTATTCGCCGGTTATCTCCACGCTCGGCTGTATGCGTACCTGAAGAGATCGTCGACCGGAGGGATGACCACGAACGCTGATCTGCGTGGATCCCGTGCCAAGGTCGTTGTGCCCATTGTCGAGAGTGGGAAAGGTCGTATCGAAGTCGATGTTGACGGCCAACCGGTCTACGTGACCGCCAGGGCGTTCGGCGGCGGATCGTATGAGAAGGGCGAGCGGGTTGTTGTGGTCGAGATCGACGACGGCACCGCTCTGGTGGGGCATCTGAACCTGGACGAATAGGAGCGTTGACTATGGAAGTTGCAATCACGCTGGCAGGCATAATCGTCGCGGCTGTGGTGATCGTGGTGCTGGCCATTCGCAGCCTGATCATCATCTGCCCACCTAACCGTGTTGCCGTCATTTCCGGTCGTTCCCGCGACGACGGCGAAGGGACGGCACGCGGGTATCGCATATTGCGCGGTGGTCGGACTATCAGGATTCCACTTCTCGAGAAGGTGGATTGGATGGATCTGAACACCATCGCCATTGAGCTCTCTGTGCAGAATGCATATTCAAAAGGCTCGATCCCTCTCAACGTGCAGGCGGTGGGCGATGTGAAGATCTCGAGTCGCGAAGGCGTTATCGAGAACTCGATTGAGCGTTTCCTCAGTCGCCCCACCGGGTACGTTCAGCAGATCGCCAAGGAGACACTCGAGGCCAACCTGCGCGGCGTGCTTGCCACACTCACGCCTGAAGAAGTCAACGAGGATCGCCTGAAGTTCGCCTCCGTTTTGATCGAGGAGGCCGATGACGACATGAGGACCCTCGGGCTGGATCTCGACGTTCTCAAGATCCAGAACGTCACCGACGAGGCCGGCTATCTCGATTCTGTCGGACGACGGCGGACCGCTCAGGTCATCAAGGAGGCTCGTGTCGCCGAGGCTGAGAGGCAAGCGGAGGCGCGGGAGAGCGAAGCCGATTCACGCCGGCGTTCCGAGGTGGCGCGGGCCGAGGCTGATCTGTTGATTGTCGAGCGAGAGAACGCGTTGCGGGTTCGCACCGCTGAGCTGGACGCGACGGCCCTGATCAAAGAAGAGCAGGCCAAGGTCGCCGGTGACAAGGCTCGTGTGGTTGCCCAGCAAGAGCTACAGCAAGAGCGAATTGAACTCGAACAGCGCCGGTTGGAGGCCGACATTGTGGCTCCCGCCCGTGCCGACAAGGAAGCTAAGGAGCTGATGGCCAAGGGCGCAGCCGCCTCCATCATTGAGGATGGCGCAGCCCAGATCGAGGTATTCAAGCGTCTCGTCGATCAGTACCAGGCGGCCGGCGATGATGCCAAGCAAATCTTCGTGCTGAACATGCTTCCCGACCTCGTCGACAAGATTGTCGGAACGGTCGAAGGTGTTTCCATCGATCGGGTTTCAGTTATCGACTCGGGCAACGGTCAACCGGGGATCCCGGCCGTCATGTCGCAGTTACCGGCCGCCGTGATAAAGCTCACCGAGCAGATCGAGAATGCCACCGGCATCGATATCCTCTCGAACCTTGGTAGGTCACGAGAGCCTGAGGAGGGTGTCGAAGCGGGCGCCGATTGAAGTCAGATGATGTCGATGGCGCCGGACAACCGGTAACCTGGGCGCGACCAATAGAGACGGAGACATCGATGGCGCGACTGCGCCTGTTCGCAAATCTACGAGAACTGGCGGGAGCCTCCGTTGTGGAGTTCGAGGCAGACACCGTCGGTTCCCTGTTGGAGCAGGCGTCCACCGAGTACGGCAGCGCTTTCGCACGCAGTATGCGCCGCGCCCGGGTCTGGGTAAACGGTGAGCCGGCGACGCCCGAAGACGGTATCGGCGAGCAAGATGAGGTTGCGTTGATTCCCCCGGTCTCGGGTGGAGCCGAAGTCAACGTATCGTCCGGTATCGACATGCATGTGTGGGCCCCGATAGTTACGGTCTCTGCTTTGATCGTCGCCAATCTGCCCACGTCGCCCGAGTGGTTCGTGACTGCACTGGTAGCCGTCGCGGCGGTGTGGGCCGTTGATCTCGTTGAGGCCGCCACCATGTCCGGAGTTCCCCTGCAGCTGCCGCCTTTACTGGCAACTATTCTCGTCGGCGCCATCGCTCCCTACGGTATGGCCCACAACACTTCAGGCGTCGTGGGCCTCGGACTGGTCGTCGTGTTCGCGCTGGTGTCGGCCTTTGTGTGGGGTATCGCAGCCCAGCAGAGCCGTGATGCGATCTCGATAGCCATAACCGCCTTGACCCAGGTCATCGCCGGTGCCGGTATCGGTTCGATTGTCCTGACCAGACTGTCGCCGGACGGACAAGCTCGTGTCGGGGCGTTCCTGGTCATCATCATCGTCTCTGCGGCCGCCTGGTGGTTGGCCGGACGCGGCAAGGGAATCGGCTTGCTCGACCCCTTCGCGGCCGGAGCACTAGCGGCCGTAGTCGGCGCAGTCGTGGCCGCCTGGATGTGGGACCTGGGAATTCTGACGTTCCTCTTCATCGGCGTCGTGATGGCCTTGGCTTTGATCGCCGGCCGGGGGTTCGGTGCCATGGTGAGGACCGGCGAGGTTTACCTGGTGGATCATCCCCCCGGCTACCTGACTCTGATCGACGGCCCCGCCCTTGCCGCCGCCGCGTTCTATCCGATTCTGCAGCTGGTTATCTAGGCCACGACGAAGTCGTGGCCGTACCACGTACAACGTACCTCGTACAACGTATCTCGTACGCCGAGTTCGCTTGTTCCAAATGTGCTCTCCCGCTGAGGGGGAGCTGCCCGGCGCAGCCGGACTGAGGGGGTGTTGAAGCAGAACAGCCTTGTTCCAGTTGGATCTTGTCGGCTGCCCCTTCGCTCCCCGGCCCTCCGGACCGGCGACGTCTTCCCCCAGCGACAGCTGGGGAAGACGTTTTGAGGAGCACAAGCGGTCGCATCGTTGTACGCAATACGCAATACGGCACGCCGGAGGGGTGCCTCAGACGGCCAGCGCTCGTCCGATCGCCAGACCGCCTAGAGCGGCCAGTAGGCCGACCGTCACTGCCAGAACGACGTTGACGATGCCTGCGCTCACTCGTCCGGCGCCGACCAGTTCAACCGATTCCACCATCCACGTGCTGAAGGTTGTGAAGCCGCCCAGCAAACCTACGGTGAGGCCGGTCCGCAGCGCCGGGTCGTCCGTGACGTTCTCGCCGAAGATGCCAATCAGAATGCCGAGCACGAAGGCGCCGGAAATGTTCACGGCCATCGTCCCCAACCAGTAATCCCAGCCCACTCGTCTGCCAAGGAATGAGCCCATGGCGTAGCGGGCCATCGAACCGATGGCCCCACCGAGACCAACGGCGAAGAGGGTGCGCATTGCGGCGGCGAGCCTAGCGGGCGAAACCCGTCGGCCTTGGTCCGCCGTCGGCGGGGCAGCTACGTTGGGACATGTGCAGCGATTGATCTTGCTCGTGGCCCTGTCCATTCTGATTGTCTCGTGCACCAGCGCGACCGGCACAACGGTCGTTTCCTCCATATCGCCGGTGGACCTTCAGACATCCACAACGACGGCGGTACCCGAAGCACCACCGGTGACCGCCGTCACGTCGACCACCGTGGCTCCCTCGCCACCCACGACGACTACCACCCTTCTTGATCGGAATCTGGCCGGAGAGCGGATGCAGAACGACCTGGGTGTTCTCACCGGCTTCGGGGTACGAGAAGCCGGGTCGCCGGCGGAGGCCCGAGCGGCGGCCTTCTTGCAGCAATCCCTTCAGGAATTCGACATAGCGTTCGAGGTTCGAGAGGTCCCGCTTCCAACCGGGGAGGACTCGCTCAACGTAATCGCTCGCTTCGGTGAGGGCGTCGGCCACATCCTTCTCGGAGCGCATTTCGACTCGAAGCCACCTTCGCCCGGTGCCGACGACAACGGAAGCGGAACTGTCGTGCTGCTCGAGCTGGCTCGTCGACTTGTCGAGCACGCTCCGGAGAACCAGCGTGTCACGATCGCATTCTTCGGTGCCGAGGAGATCCTGATCGGGTATGACGGCAACTCGCATCACTTCGGTTCGCGGCTGCTCGCCGGGCAGATGGCCGATCTCGGGAGCCTCCCCGATGTGATGATCTCGGTGGACATGGTTGGGGTCGGCGACCAGATCGTTGGGGCTACCTATCTCGACGCTGATGCCACAGCCGGCGAACTGATCGTGGAGGCTGCGGCCGGACTGGGCCTCGGCGTCGAACTCGTGCAGCGGGGCGATATCTCGGATCATGAGGCCTTCGCCCGGTTGGGAGTGCCATCGGCGTTCCTGTGGCGCCCGGCCAATCCCGACTACCACCTCGCCTCCGACCTCGAGGTCCGAACGGAGGCTCTTCTGGAAGACCTGGCCATCCTCGAAGCGTTCCTGGAACTCGCAGCACACAAGTAATCCTCGGCTCAAGGCTGATGGCTGATGGCTGATGGCTCTGTGTGCTTCCCGATCTACCGCTCGGAAGGTACCCTGGTGGTACATGTTGCGCTCCGTGGCAGCGCGAACGCTGCTCGCCCTGATTCTTCTCGCCTCACTGTTGCTCAGTGCGGCGCCCGCGGCCTCCATCACCAAGAGCGAGGTCGATGAGGCGTGCGCGGAGTCAGCCGCCGCGAAACAGGTGCTCGATGAGGCCCAGGCTCAGTTGGACGCTGCCACTGCTGCCCATCAGGAAGCGTACTGGCAACGAGACGAAGTTTCGTACAAGCAACTCGGTCTGCGAGCCGCGATCGAATCGCATATCGAGGAGATCGACGAGATCAGGGACCGGGTGGTCGAGCGGGCAGTCGACATGTACATGGCGGGTGGAGCAGTGCAACCGGGAATGCTGTTCAGCGCCGGCTCCGTCGAAGACGTGATAACCGGACAGGCCTATCTCGACGCGGCAACCAAGGATGATGTGCTGGCGCTGGAACGGCTCGAGGCACTGAAGGCAACTCTCGATGAGCTGCAGGTGGAGTTCGCAGTCCAGAAGGAGGAACTCGACGTCATCGAAGCCGATCTTGCCTCCATTGCACAGAGACAACTCGGTCTGGTCGAGCAAGTGGACGCCGCTTTCAACGAACTAGACACCGACTGCCGCGTGGCGAGAACCGAATACCAGCGTCAGCTCGCCCGAGAGGCTGCCCTGAAGGCGGCCAGAGCTTCTGGAGGAGCGGGAGGCGTTAGCGCCGAGGCAACACCCGGCTTCATCTGCCCGATGCCCCCCTCGGTTTCGTTCATCAACGATTGGGGCTTTCCACGGTCGGGCGGAAGGAAGCACAAGGGCACCGACGTCTTTGCGGCATACGGCCACCCGGTTGTGGCTGTTGCCAACGGAACCATCCGCCTCCGTTCTGGCGGCCTCGGCGGAATATCGATCTGGCTTCATGCCGACTACGGGGTGAGCTTCTACTACGCTCACCTGAGCGGATATGCGTCCGGCGTCACCGACGGAATGCAGGTTTCAGTCGGCCAGACGATCGGCTACAACGGTGACACAGGGAACGCCCGCGGCGGTGCCCCGCATGTGCACTTTCAAATCCACCCGGGGGGCAGTTCGCGAGGGGCTGTGAACCCGTATCCGACGTTGTCTCGGAATTGTTGAGAGGAGCGAGGTGAACGGAGAGCATCGCAGACGGATCGATCAGATCCTCGACGAGGGTTTCCTCGAAGAACTCGAAAGCATCGGTCTCGATGCGCTTCGCGATTTGCGGCTGATGACCGACGAAGTCGAGACGGAGTTGTCGTACTACCGGCGGCTTCTGCATGGGCGTATGGATCTGTTGTCGTTTGAGTTGCGCCGGCGCACTGGTGAGGAGACGAGATCCCTTATCGAGGCCCTGCCCGAGATTCTCGGTTCGGGAGAGCGGACCGGTTCCCTCGGCCGTGTACCTGCCATCTTTTCGCCGGAACTGCCGGAAGAACGACATCGTCCGGTCGATCGGGTACTCGGCGATGACTTCCTCACCCGCATGCCGGAACTAGGTGAAGAGGAACTCACTGAGATGCAGGACCTTCTGGCGGAGACCGAAGTGCGGATTTCCGACCAACGACGGGCC
>JAUVQS010000044.1 GCA_030598025.1 Acidimicrobiia bacterium
CTTCGTTGGCCTGCAATGGGTGGCCGGGGTGGCGTTGGGACCAGCGGCTCCCGATCTCCCCGGTTACGGCGAGTATTTTGATCTCAACTCCGGCATCGCGATCTTGTTCATTGCGTTTGCGGCACCGGCACTCCTCATCCCGGATCGGGTTGATGGAGTTCTGAACATCTACCTATCCCGCCCCTTGCGGATGGTCGACTATCTGACCGCCAAGATCGGCGCGCTGGCGATCCTCGTCCTGTCGTTCTACCTGGTTCCGCAGATCCTGCTCCACCTGGGCCTGAGCCTGGTCTCCACTGAAGGCTTCCTGTCGTACATGGGCGCCAACCTCGACATTCTGTGGAAGGTGCCGGTGGTGGCCGTGGCGTACTTCGCCGCGCACGCGGCACTTGCAGTTACTGCTGCTGCTCTGATTCCGCGAGAGGGATTCGCGGCCGGTGTCTTCTTCGGAGGTCTCTTCATTCTCAGCGGGATCGCCGAGTTGTTGACGCAACTCGATGTCGCGGGCTCCAAATACGCCGCCTTCCTGGCGGTGGAGGAATACCCGAGAGTGATCAGGGACTGGATCTTCGACATCGACACTGTTGACTACCTCGTCGAACGATCGGGATTCGAGCAATGGACGGCAGTCCCCGCCACCCTCGTCGTCGTGCTCCTCGCCACAACGATCGTGTGGGCCAGGTACCGGAGGCTGCCGTGACCGATGCCCGCTTCGCCACCGACGCCACCGTTGAGGCGAGTGACGTTTCCAAGTGGTTCGGACAGAAGGTGGCGGTGTCCGAACTGTCCTGCTCATTCGGCCCGGGCGTCACCGGTTTGTTGGGCCCCAACGGTGCCGGAAAGACCACCTTCCTGCGGATGATGGTGGGCTTGCTGACCCCTTCCGAAGGAGAGATCAGCCTGCTCGGAGAGAGCCCCCGCGCCCAACCAGACGTGCTGCGACGGGTCGGGTTCGTCCACGAAGACGAGGCGGTCTACGAAGTGTTCACCGCCAGGGAATTCGTCACATTCAATGCCGCCCTATTCGGCATCTCGAACCCGACTACCGCGGCCGATCAGGCGCTGGAAACCGTCGGATTGACGGACGTGGCCAATCGCAAGGTGGGCACTTTCAGCAAAGGTATGCGACAGCGCGCCAAGGTGGCCGCCGCTCTGGCCCACAACCCGACCGTCCTGTTCCTCGACGAACCACTCAATGGAACGGACCCAGTGCAACGGGCGCATCTCATAGATCTCTTCAGCAAGCTGGCCGAGCGCGGACATACGGTGATCGTTTCATCTCACGTGTTGCACGAGGTCGAGCGAATGGCCGATCGGGTCATCGCCATGGTGGATGGTCGGCTGGCCGCGGCAGGCTCGGTGGCCGATCTGCGAACTGCCATGACCGACATCCCCCGCCGCATCCGGATCGATACCGACGTCCCGAGGAAGGTCGGAGCGGCGTTGCTCATCCAGGACTGGGTCGAGGGGGTAAGACTGATCGAGGGCACCATCCACGTCGAGGTGCGGGACCCGGTGGCTCTCGGGCACCGACTTCCCGCTTTGTGCCGAGACCTGGGTGCCCGGCTGACCCGCGTTGATCCTGAGGACACCTCCCTGGAGAGTGTTTTCCGCTATCTGGTGAAACCACGATGACCGCCGCCAGATGGATCTTCCGACTGAGTTTCCGCCAACTGGTGCAAAGGAAACGTGCCATCGGCCTCGCCCTCTTCACGGCTCTGCCGGGCATCGTCCTGGCGATCGCCTCGGCTTCGGTTGATGAGGACGAGTTGGTCGGACTCTTCCACAATCTGAATGTCGGCCTGTTCTTGATGGTCGGCCTGGCAGTCACGGCTCTGTTGAACGCTTCTTCGGCCTTCGGTGAAGAACTCCGCGCCTCGACCCTCTCCTACATCGTCGTGAAACCGGTCCCAAGGTGGATCATCGCCGTCTCGGTTTCAGTGGCGGCCACCGCCGCGACGCTCCTGCTGGCGGGGATCGGACTGGCAGTCACCTGGATAGTGGCGATCATCACGATCGGCGATGCCGGCCTGGGACTGGCCCCGCTCGCCGCCCTCGTCATCGAGGCGCTCGGCTATTCCGCGGTGTTCGTACCCCTCGGACTGCTGTTCAGCCGGGCAACCCTGGCGGGGCTGGCCTACATCTTCGTGTGGGAAGGCATCCTCGGCCGGGCACTATCAGCTCTGGCTCCTTCCTCGGTCTGGATTACCGCTTTCAGCGGCTACGCAGACCTCGCCGAAAACATCGACGCCGAGACACTCGGATCCCTCGGAAATCTCGTGCCCGGCGTCGGCGGCGCGCTCGCCAAAGCACTCGTGGCATTCGCAATCTCGATCGGACTGACGACGCTCCTGCTGAAGAGGCGCGATCTGGCATGAGTTTGGGGAGGCGAAACGCCTGCCCAAACTCAGCCCTCAGCCCTCAGCCCTCAGCTAATTGCTAACGGCTAATGGCTAAAGGCTTAGGGGATAGACCCCCATGCCCTTGGCCTTCTCGGTGCTCCAGAAGATCACGGCGATCTCGTCGATCAACTCGATGAGCTTCTTGCCCACCGCCGGATCCATGCTCTTCTTGGCTTCGCCTGCCTGATGGATCGCCTGCCAGAACAGGTCGTCTAGCTGCGGGAACTCGGCACGATGGTCTGCTGAGAAGAAATCGGCCCACAACACCATGAGGTGGTGCTTGACCTCTTCGGCGCGCTCTTCCTTGATAAGGATGGCGCGATCCCGGAAAACCGGATCATCAGAAGCCTGGTACTTCTCGGCGACCTTCAATACCGACAGCGCTTCTATCTTCGCCTGCGCCGGGTCGTAGACGCCGCAGTAGAGATCGCAATGTGCATGTGCCGTAGTGCTCGGCTTGAACAGACCCACGGATTACCTCCCGGTGTTGGGTTCGTCTTCTGACGATACACTCGGTTGTCCCCTACCGGCAGCAGGGCAAGCTGTGATTGCGCGACGTTTCGCCGTCTCTGAAGGTTCGATGAGCCCTCTCTTCCGAGAGGGCGATTATCTGGTGACTGTGCAGAGGCGCCCAACCTACGCCGATGTCATCGTGTTCGAACACCCGACTCGCCCTGCCTTCCACCTGATCAAGCGCGTTATCGGTCTGGCCGGGCAGACGGTCGAGATCAAGGGCGGGGAAGTGTTCGTCGATGACCGGAAGTCGAGTGAGCCGTGGACGGCCGACGACACTGCTCCAGATGGATCGTGGGGGATCCCCCCCAACCACGTATTCGTCCTTGGCGACGCCCGTCGCCGATCGACAGATGACGGCCGCACCCTGGGGCCGATCGAAATCGACGGAAAGGCGCACGTGGTCGTTTTTCGGTACTGGCCGCTCGGGCGAATCGGCAGAACCAGGCGACCATGATCGACGGAGGTGCTCCGGCGTTCGATGGGTACACTGCCGCCGTGTTTCGACGCCTCGCACTGACCGCCACAGCTCTGTTTCTGATCACGGCATGCTCCTCGCTGGAGTCAACACCTACGGTGCTGGCGGCCCCTTCGCCCTCTCCCACCGTTGTCGAGACAAGCACGACAACTCTCCCCCCGGCCACCACTACCTCAACCTCGACAACGACTACCACGGTCCCGAAAGGTCCGGTCTCGCCTCTCGATGGCCTACCCGTCGAAGACCCCACCCTGGTCGATCGTCGAGTTCTCGCCGTCAAGATCGACAACCATTGGGACGCTCGACCTCAGTCGGGCATCCAGGAGGCGGATGCCGTCTACGAACTTCTGGTCGAGGCAGGGCTCACCCGCTTCATCGCCTTGTTCCACCAGAGCGACACCGCCTACCTCGGTCCCATGCGTTCGGGCCGCCCGACCGACCCGACCCTTCTGAAACCGCTCGGGGCGACCTTCGCGATCAGCGGCGCCCAGGATTGGGTTATCAACCGGATCGTCTCTGCCGGTGTTTCGATCATCGGTGAAGTCCGGCCGGCCACGCACCGGATCTCGAGTCGGTACGCTCCCCACAATCTCTACGTCGACACCGCCGCCCTCCGTGAGTACGCCGATGAACACGGCTATGCAGACGATCCGCCCCCCGACCTGTTTGCCTGGGATCCGTGGACCGATGAGCCGGGCGAAGACGCCACCAGCATCACCTTTGATTGGTCACCCGGATTTGAGGTGCGCTGGGATTGGACCGGCGAGCATTACCTGCGATACACCGGCGGCGACCCTCACGCATGGATGCCTCAGGACGGTGATCCCGAGCAGATCTCCACCGATACTCTGGTTGTGATCTTCGCTAGGCGCTACACGGCATCGCCCTCGGGGGCGGGAAGTTCGGTCCCGGCCATGGAGACCGTCGGCACCGGCCGGGCGCTCGTCTTCTCCGGTGGAGAAGTACGGGAGGGTACGTGGAGCAGAGATTCCATCGAGGTGCCGTTCGAACTGGCCAATCCAGAGGGGTCGGTGCTGACGGTTCCTCCGGGCCGGCCCTGGATCTCGGTGTTCCCGGACGGCCGGTCCGTCACCTGGCAAGCCGATGAGTGATGCACGAGAACTTGCAGCGGCCGTACGTGGTCGAGAAGTAACCGCCGCTGAGACGATCACCGACTACCTCGAGCGCATCGACGCATCAACATTGAATGCCTTCAATCTCGTCGACCACGAAGGAGCTTTGGCCTCGGCCCGATCAGTCGACCAGAAGATCGTGGCGGGTGAGGATCCGGGCCCACTGGCCGGCGTTCCCATCGCCGTCAAAGACCTCATCGATCAGGCCGGACTCATGAATACCGCCGGCTCGTCGTTCTACCGGGTGATCCCGGATCGCACCGCGCCGGCCGTCGAGCGCCTCGAGCGAGCGGGAGCCGTGGCCGTTGGGAGGACCGGTCTGCATGAGTTTGCCTTCGGCTTTTCGAGCGAGAACCACTGGTTCGGAGCTGTGCGCAACCCGTGGAACCCGGATACCTCACCGGGCGGATCTTCGGGCGGATCGGGAGCCGCAGTAGCGGCTGATCTGGCAGCCGCCGCGCTGGGAACCGACACAGGCGGATCTGTCCGCGTCCCCGCCGCGCTGTGCGGAGTGATTGGGCTGAAAGTGACGCACGGGCGCATCCCAATTTCCGGTGTGTTCCCGCTCGCTCCCTCGATTGACACGGTTGGCCCGCTCACACGCTCAGTCGGAGACGCCGCACTTCTGTTCTCACTGATGGCCGGCGGCGACACCAGCGACCCGTGGTCCTCATATTCTCCGGTTCCTCCGGTCGGACCTCCACTAGAACCGACCGGACTCCGCATCGGCGTTCCGAGAGCATGGATCGATGAGGGTCCCCTGACACGCGATGTCGAGAGCGCTTTCGGATCGCTTTGTGACTCCCTTGATGAGGCAGCAGCTCAGATTGAGCCGATCGACATTCCCGAGGTCATTGCTCCCGATCTTCTCCTGGCTTCGGCGTACGGCGAAGTTGCCGCGGTTCATCGTTCGTTTCGCTCTTCCGGCAACGAATACGGCCCGGAGATCGAACGCCGCATGCAACGAGCCGACACCGTGACACTCGACGAATACCTCGAGGGACTCTCCTGGCGAGCCCGGCTTCGTCAGTCTTTCGAGCGGGCGTTCGAACAGGTCGATTTGATCATCACTCCCGCCACCGGCGCAACCGCCAAGGTCATCGGTGAAGTCATGATCGAGACCGGCAAAGGTCCGGCCCACTATCGAAGCGCACTCTCATGGTTCTCAGCTCCGGTGAACCACGCCGGTTTGCCTGCTCTGGTCGTCCCTCTCGCCGGTGCGGGAGCGCCACCGGCGGCAGTTCAAATCATGGCCCCCTGGTGGCACGAGCATCGCCTCCTCGGGTTCGGGGCGCACCTCGAAGCATCAGGCCTGGGCAACGTCAAAACTCCCCCGGACGCGAAGAAAACAACCGGCTAACCGGCGGTGAGGTGGGTGCGCCCAGTACGGTACAGGCTTCGCCGAAGCGGAGCCCGAAACGGGGAGGAACCTCGACACGTCGAGGGATGGCGTACCGTCGAAAGTTCGCAGCCCACCCCACCCCGGAAACTTTCGTCGGATATCCCCAACGACTCCTAGGTGGTCCGGTTGTCAACACTTCAATCATGCTCCTCTGCGGCGGCCGCGCATAGAGGACAATTACCCGGCCGAATCGGCCGACTTACTGTTTGGTAGGTTCCTTGATCACCAGTCGATACCGAGGCTGATAACAGGCCGTTATCAAGACCCTGAACGTCGGCCGATTCGCCAACGAAACCGGGGAAGACCGGAGTGTGACCAACGCCCCTCCGACATAGACCGATGGACCTTGGTTGGCTTGCCGGGAGGGGTACAATGGCCCGCCAAGGACGGCCGTTTGGTCATCCGATATTCAACGTATGAAATCAGCCGCACCGTCGACGCAACCGACCCCGGGTGGAGATCCGGACGACGCAAGATATGCGGTCAAGAAGGAAGTGATGTCGGTGTCAGAAAAGACTGTCACCCGTCCCGCAAACGAGACTCCCGACCAGGAGGAACTCGACAAGGTCATTATCCGTTTCGTCGGCGACTCCGGTGACGGCATGCAGTTGGCCGGTACCAGGTTCACGGATGCCTCTGCTGCATTCGGAAACGACCTGGCGACCTTCCCCAGCTTTCCAGCCGAGATTCGAGCCCCCGCCGGCACTGTTGGCGGTGTGTCGTCGTTTCAGGTTCAGATCGCCGATTTCGACATCCTGACACCCGGTGACGAACCGGATGTGTTGGTGGCGATGAACCCGGCGGGTTTGATTTCCAACCTGAAAGACGTCCGTCCGAACGGAACGATCGTGGTCAACTCGGAGGCGTTCATCGAACGCAATCTGCACCGGGCCGGCTACGAAAAGAACCCGCTCGAAGATGGAAGCCTCGATTCCTATCGAATCATTTCAGCCCCCATGGAGACCCTCACCAAAGAGGCCGTGAAAGAAAGCGGAGTGACCGGGCGCGAAGTCCTTCGTTCCAAGAACTTCTTCGCGCTGGGGCTCATGGCGTGGCTGTTCAACCGGCCCATGGATCCCACCACAGAGTGGCTCGAGAAGAAGTTCTCGAAACGCCCGGATGTTCTCAACGCCAACCTGGCGGCATTGAAGGCCGGATGGAACTTCGGTCTCACCACCGATGCCGCCCCGACCACCTACACAGTGAAACCGGCGAAGTTGGAACCGGGCACCTACACCAATGTGACCGGCAACACCGCCATGGCCTGGGGGGCCATCGCCGCCGGTCAGGCCGCCAAGCTGCCCGTTTTCTACGGAACGTACCCGATCACCCCGGCTTCCGACATCCTCCACGAGTTGTCGCGCCACAAGAACTTCGGTGTGAAGACATTCCAGGCTGAGGATGAGATCGGGGGCATTGGAGTTGCCGTTGGAGCAGCCTTCACCGGTCACCTATCGTTCACCGGAACGAGTGGTCCCGGCCTGGCACTGAAGAGCGAGACGATCAGCCTCGCCCTGATGACCGAACTGCCGTTGATCATCATCAACGTCCAGCGTGGTGGCCCCTCGACCGGATTGCCGACCAAACCCGAGCAGGCCGACCTCCTATTCGCGATCTTCGGTCGTCACGGCGAAGCACCCATGCCGGTGCTGGCGGCCCAGTCGCCCTCCGACGCTTTCGACATCACCATCGAGGCGGCTCGAATTGCTCTCAAGTACATGACTCCGGTCATCGTGCTCTCGGACAACTCGATCGCCACCGGATCCGAACCGTGGAACCTGCCGGACGTTTCGACGCTTCCGGACATCAGCAAGCCATACCAAATGGGACCGAATTCAGGCGACGAATACCTGCCGTACCTTCGTGATCCGCAGACTTTCGCCAGAAGTTGGGCGATTCCCGGAACGCCGGGTCTCGAGCACCGCATCGGCGGCCTCGAGAAGCAGGAAGTCACCGGAAATGTCTCGTACGATCCGGGCAACCACCAGCTGATGATCGACACCCGTGCCTGGAAGATCGCCAACATCGCCAACGACATCCCACCCGTTGAGATCGACGGTGATCCGAAGGCCAAGCTGCTGGTGCTCGGCTGGGGCTCGACGTACGGCGTGATCAAGGGGGCTGTGCGAAGAGTGCAGAAACGGGGTCTTCCCGTTGCTACTGCCCACCTACGTCATCTCAACCCGTTCCCGGCCAATCTCGGCGAGATCGTCCACAGCTACGAGAAGGTGCTGATTCCTGAGATGAATATGGGCCAGTTGCGACATCTCATTCGGGCCGAGTAC
The DNA here is from genome assembly GCA_030598025.1 of Acidimicrobiia bacterium. GTDB lineage: Bacteria > Actinomycetota > Acidimicrobiia > Spongiisociales > JAHEDJ01 > JAHEDJ01. Next base: position 8,214 of record JAUVQS010000044.1, read on the forward strand.
CTCGTGCCGGCGATCGGATACAACAAGGTGTCCGCAGAGCCGTTCAAGGTACGGGAAATCGAAAACAGGATCCTGGAGCTCATCGAATCATGACAACACTCAACTACAAACGAGCCGATTTCCAGTCGGACCAGGAAGTCAAATGGTGCCCGGGTTGCGGCGACTACACGATCCTCGCCTCGGTGCAGGCCTATATGGCCGAGATGGGCGTTGCCAGAGAAGACGTCGTCTTCGTTTCGGGCATCGGTTGTTCGTCGCGGTTCCCCTATTACATGAACACGTACGGGATGCACTCGATTCACGGTCGAGCCCCGGCCATCGCCAGCGGCGTGGTCACGGCCAATCCTGATCTATCGGTGTGGGTGGTAACCGGCGACGGCGATGCGCTCTCGATCGGTGGCAACCACCTGATCCACGCGTTGCGTCGCAACGTCAATCTGAAAATCTTGTTGTTCAACAACCAGATCTACGGTCTGACGAAGGGCCAGTACTCCCCCACTTCTGAGGTGGGCAAGACGACCAAGTCGACGCCTCTCGGGTCGATCGACCATCCGTTCAACCCGGTCAGCCTGGCACTCGGTGCAGATGCATCTTTCGTGGCCAGGACCATCGATATGGACCGCAAGCACACGATGGAGATCCTCAGGCGTGCCCACGAACACGAGGGCACCGCTCTGATCGAGATCTATCAGAACTGCAACGTCTTCAACGACAAGGCGTTCCTGGCTTTGACTGGTAAGGACGAGCGTGTTCATAACCAGATCCGGATGGAGGATGGTGAGCCGATCATCTTTGGTCCGGAGGGTGAGAAGGCTGTTGTGATCGAGAGTGGTGTCGCCAGAATCGTCGATACGGCGTCGGTCGACCCGTCCGACATCCATGTTCATGATTCGCGTGAGGTGAATCCGAGCATGGCGTTCGCGCTGAGTCGTATCTCGTCTCATCCGGATGGCCCGACACCGATCGGTATCTTCCGCGACATCAATCGCCCGGTGTATGACCAGGAAATGGCTCGTCAGATCGAGGCTGTGACAGAGAAGCGGGGCCCCGGCGACCTGCAGACGCTGATCGGCTCACAGGGAACCTGGACGGTGGAGTAGGAGGCCGCCTCCGGCGGCCGGTATCCGCCTTCCGCTGTTCGCTTGGCGGAGGGCGGATTGCGAACACCGGATAGCCGCTCTCGACCTAAAGGTCGAGATGTTTTGCTGCCTCCCGGAAGCTCAGGCCGGATAGTTCGTCCCGGTGTTCGAGGAGGAACGCCGTGACGGTCTCGGGATCCGTCCTGGCGTACTGCCGCAGGGCCCATCCGATCGCCTTGCGAATGAAGAACTCTTTCTCGTGTGCTCTTCGTAAGCAGTAGTCGAAGAGCATGTTGACGTCGGTCTGGTCTTTGTGATCGAGTTGGCTGATGATGGCGGTGCGACGGAGCCACATGTCGTCGCCGTCGATCCATCCATCGAGAGTCGGACGCAACGCCTCGCGGTTGTTGAGCAGGACGCGGCCGACGAGTCCGGAAGCGACGGTGTCGACAAAGTCCCACCAGGCGCCTTCGACGATCAACCGGCGATAGAGATCGATCTGTTCGAGCGTGATGAACTGCTGGTGAGAACGAGCGAAACTGATTGCTACATACTTCTCCTCACGGTGCGGAAGATCCCAGAGCGTTTCGACCATGTGCCGGTACTGGTCGGGCGACTGCGGAGCGAACTGCTTCTTCAGGTCTCTAACGATCTCGCGGCACCCCGCCGCCTGGACGCCGTAGAACGGCATGTCGGTCTTCATGTAGGCGGCCATCTTCGGAGCTTTGTCCGGGTCGGCCCCGGCAGTCAGTTCAGCCTGCACGTACTCGACGATTGAGTCCATTGCGCCCAGAATACGACGGCCCTCAGATTTTCCGCGCAGTGCTGTGTATCACTGGTAGACCATTGCACTGCTGAGAAACTTGGGAGCTCAGCGACGGCGGGTCAACCAACGCTTGATCGCTCCCCATCGGGACACAATCGACCCGGGAATCACGCCGCTCAGGTGAACCGGCAGAAAATACTCCACCTGCGGGTCACCGCCGAGCAGTTTGACGGCAAGCCAAACCCCCCAAACCAGGACGCCGGCAAGGATGAGCCAGCGGCCGAGTTTCTGGATCCGAGCGACGCGTTCGGAATCTTGCGGAGATGTAGCTGGTTCGGTCACGCTGCCGGAGTATAC
>JAUVQS010000032.1 GCA_030598025.1 Acidimicrobiia bacterium
CATTCCTCATCGACCTTCCGCTCAGACCCCGCTCGGTGCCGCGTCCGCCGGGCGACAATGCCGAAGGACTCGACTATTCGCGCGATCCTGCCGCCAGCGCGTGAAATCCCCCATCGACGTGAACTACCTCGCCGGTGGTCATCGCGGTCCAGTCGGAGAGAAGCAACACCACCATCTGCGCAACCGGCGTCGGGTCGGCTGAGTCCCATTTGATCGGAGACCGCTCGAGCCAGGCCTTTTCGAGAGTCTGGAATCCGGGGATGGACTTGGCGGCGATGGTCGAGAGTGGTCCTGCCGATACGGCGTTGACGCGGATCTTGTCCACCCCGAGGTCGCGAGCGAGATAGCGATTGACGGATTGAAGCGCCGACTTTGCTACCCCCATCCAGTCGTAGATCGGCCAGGCCTGTGTGTTGTCGAAGTCGAGGGTGACGAGGGCTCCCCCGCCCGCCGCCCGCATGAGCGGTGCCAGTCCGGCCGCCAGGGTCTTGTAGGAGAAGGCTGAGGTTTGAAACGCAGTGATGGCGCTCTCCACCGGTGTGTTGAGGAAGTTGCCGCCCAGTGCATCCTGCGGAGCAAACGCGATGGCGTGCAGGGCCCCGTCGACCACCCCCCACCGCTTCTCGAGATCGGCGACTACGGCGTCCATGTGCGACCGATCATTGATATCTAATTCGAGAACGTCGGCCAACTCCGGAAGGCGTTTGGCAGCTCGCTCGGTCAACCGCATCCCGCGTCCGAAACTCGTCAGCACGATTTCTGCACCTTGTTCCTGGGCGAGGCGAGCAGCGTGCCACGCGATCGAACCATCAGTCACGACACCGGTGATGACGAGTTTCTTTCCCTCGAGCAGCATGCCTCTCCTATCCACCCAGCTCGGCGCCGATATTCGCAATCGCCCGGAAACCTGCGCCCATCAAGAAGAGCAGGAGTAGCCCCCAGGTTAGGGCAGGGCGTTTCTCGAGTTGGGCGCGGTAGACATAAGCGAAGGCAACAGTCGCAGCGATCACCATTCCGTAGAACAAGTGTCCTGAGCCGGGCTCACCATCCGAAGAGTACAAAACAAGGCCGATCGCGCCCTGGACCAACATGGCGCCAACGGCGATGAATGCAGCCCAGGTGAACTGCCGTCCCGGTCGACGCTTGGTGGCCGCGAGCACCAGTCCCCAGAGACCGACCGCACCCGTGAGCCCGATCGCGATCCAGGCGCCGATACCGTGGATGTCGGTCACCCTCCTCCTCTCAATGGTCGGAGGGACACTACACGCCGGCGGGCAACGTGCGCTTGGTCACTCGACTTCGACTAGCTGGCCCGTGCGTAGATCGAGAACGAACTCCTGGTTATTGGAGGAGTCTGCGATCCAGTTCGCCAGCTGGGCACCCTGGTTTCGCACAACCCACCAGGCATATTCGGAGCGGCCGGCAGCGTGAAACTGCTCCTTGGCGTTTCGACCGGCAGCAACGGCCTCTTGTTCGTCCGCGAACGTGCCAATGACGCGCTCGCTCGGAGTCGGGTTGGGGTGACCCACCTTCTCCTGGACTTCGACGAACTCAACCGCCTCGAACATCTCACCCTCCGTGACCGTCTGGCTTCAATACTACCGCCTCGAACCCGATTACGACAGGTTATGCGCCTTTGAGTTGTCGTGAGCCCGGCCGCGACTTCAACAAAGTCGATCAGATCTCGTCGAGCAGCTTCTGTTTCTTGGCTGCAAACTCATCATCGGTGAGGATGCCGTCCTTGTGCAGCCTGGCGAGGGCTTCGAGTTGTCCGGCTGCGCCTCCCCCGGCCCCTCCTTCAAGCGCCACGGTTCGCTTCTCGCGCAGTTGGTAGACCTGTGACTGGATCTCCTCCGGGCGTGGGACATCGGTGAAACGACTCTGCCCGTGCTCACCGGCGGATTCGATGAGGAGATCACCCGAACGAACCATCCGTTCCAATACCGATTGGGAGAAGGCCACATCGTTAATCACCTCGAGTGGGATCTCCTTGCCGTGGCGGGCCAGAACGCCCGAACGAACGATGAGCCGTTCATTCGTGACCACGTAGCGGGTGAACCACCAATCAAGGTAGCGAGGCAAAGCGGTGGCGAGCCACAAGACTGCCAACACTGCCAGTGAGATCCACATCACTGCGTCCTCGAGAAGGACGATGACGGCTATCTCGGCGGCAATGACCGCGATCGTGATCGCGGTCGGGACGATGATCCTCTGCCAATGAGGCCGGAACTCGAGTCGGACGGTTTCACCGGGACTGAGCAGACGTTCTGGATAGGGCATGGGCACATAGTACGCGAGTCGCGAGTCGCCGCCCGCCGGCGTTGCCGGTGGGTTCGAGTTCGTACCGAACTCGAGGCCCAGGTTCTAAGTTCTGGGTTCTGGCGGATGGCGGATGGCGGAAGCCGGATAGCGGTCGGCCGCCGGGCCGACCCAGGACGCGGAAAACCCCGAGAAAGTTCTGACCGAAGTCGTCACCCTCTCGGGATTCCCGAACCCCGCTCCGGTTCAAGTCCCGAAGGACCAGACCCGAGGCGAGACCCGAAGCAACGTTTCCGCTACTCCAGACCCGCAGCCTTTCGGCTCCGAGAATCCTCCACCAATCCCGAAGGACCGATTTCGGATATCCCCTCTTTCGAGGAGAACCCCTCGTTCCCGAGTGGCGCTCTTGTTTCCAAGAGAGCCTCTCGTTTCCGAGAGAACGATCTCTCCCGAAGGAGAAACCGAACTTCAGCCGGTCGCCCGAATGACCCGAAAGTCTCCCGGGACGGACAACCCTTTGACAGGTTGCCTCTCCCTTTCGGGAGTCGTGCCGAAGCGTTGTCCCATCCAAAGCCGCTCAGTTTCCCAAATGGCCCCTTCCGGGACGATGCCGTCTCAGAGTTACCCCCGAACCGGCAAACGAGAACATATCCACCACTCCCACCCAACGCAAGCCCAGACCCAAACAAGATTTCGCGACCCAAAAACAAAATTCGCGCACCGCGGAAGATCGCAATTCGCAATTCGCAGTACGCACCGTTCCTACCCGTTGTTCGTCGCTCATCTCATGCATATCGGACGTGATGTGCTCGAATGTCGGACGTTCATCGAGAGGTGGCGACGTGGTCCGGCTAGTTGGCCGGCGACCTGCTGGGTTCTGGTGTGATGCGGGCGAGCGCGACACCGAGAAGTGCCGGCGGTAGCAGCCAAGCCAGCGCGACTCGGATATCACCGACCGCCTCAGCCAGAAGGCCTACTGCCGGAAGTGCTGCAGCGGTCATCAGACCGGAAATGCCGAAGACCAGACCGGTCGCTGCGCCGGTTTGGGCTGCTGAGACGAGCTGGCTGGCCTGGGCAAGCGCAACGGGGAAGAGACTGAACTGAAAGAATGCGATGCCGGTGACTGCCATCAGCGACGGGGGTCCGTTGGTTGCGCCAAACACCGCGACCAGGGCAGCTGTCGATCCGGCGGCGATCGTGTACACCTTGCGACCGCCGATGCGGTCGAATGCCCAACCGCCCAACGGTTGAGCAACGGCGCCGACGAGTAGCAAGATCGTCAGAAGTACACCAGCGCTGGTTTCTTCCCAACCTTCGTCGACCAGCATCTTCACGAAGAAGGTGAGGAAGCTCCGTCCCACCATGTAGACGATGCCGAACGTAACCGCCACCAAGACCAATTGAGGCGTCATTGCACCGCGCAGCGTCGCCGACGGCGTCGCAGGTGTCTCATCTAGCTTCACTCGCAGCGCGACCGCAGCGATGACCAAAGGAACAGCGATCCCCACCATCGCCAAACGCCAGTTGAACGCCGAAATAGTCAATACGACCGCCGCCGGAGCCAGGAAGTGCCCCACGGAGCCGCCCCAGCCGTGGATACCGAGCATGCTTCCCCTGCGGTCGGGGTAGGCCGAGGTGATGTAGGCCGTGGCCTGGGGATGGTAGGTGGCTCCACCGAGACCGCACAGCAGACTCACACCGACGATGAACCAGAACGTTGGTGCGGCCGCCATCGCCAGAAAACCGACTGCACCGACGGAGAAACCGAACATCAGCATCCACCGTCGCCGCCCTGATCGATCCGCTGCATTGCCGAGGACCGGTTGGAGGACACCCGTCAGAAGGACGAACGCGAACGACAGGACTCCGAGTTCGCTGTAGTCAAGATCGAACTCCTCGGCCAATGCCGGTAGGAAAGCCGGCAGGACCGTCGAATAGAAGTCGTTCACCACATGGGCTCCGACGAGAGTGAGCAGGACGGTTCTCGGACGGACTGACATGTCTGCCATCCTGACAGCTCCAGTCGTGGCTTACTACCGTTATAATGACGTTCTATGTCGGAATTCCGCCATCATGTAGAAGTGACTCGGCTCGAATATGTCGATGGCGAAGAGACCGGCGTTCACCGGCATGAGCGTCATCAGCTGAGCTATGCAAAGACGGGCGTCCTAACGGTCTCGGTCAAAGCCTCACGATGGGTCGTGCCACCGCTGCGAGCCGTATGGATTCCAGCCGGCGTTGCCCACAACCTCCGCGCTCACGGACCCACCGACATCCGGCCTGTGCACATCGACCCCGACCTCGGACCCGCACACCTCACCGATATCACCGTGGTAACCGTCAATCCTCTTCTCCGAGCTCTGATCGAAGGACTCCACCATCAAGAGCCCCATAGAGACGAGGAACGACACCACCTCGAGGCACTCTTGGTCCTACAACTCGAACGCCTCGCCTCGCGGCCACTGCAGCTTCCCACGCTGAACGATCCACGACTCGCCATGATTCAAGAAGCACTCGCTGATCACCCGGGAGATCGCCGTACTCTCCGCCAGTGGGGCCACCACTGCGGGGCCAGCGAACGCACGCTCATCCGGCTCTTCAGCTCGGATGCCGGAACAACGTTTGGTCACTGGCGCACCCAACTTCGGCTGCAACACGCTCTCATCCAACTCGCGCAGGGAATCTCGGTGACGGCGACGGCCTACGAATGTGGATACCACAGCACCAGCGCCTTCATCGAGGCCTTCCGGTCGGTTCTCGGCACCACGCCGGGAAGGTTCTATGACGAAGAGTAGAGAACTTGCCTCGCGGCAACTGGATTGACTCAGGCGGTAACCTCGACGCCGGATTCACAAGAACCAGCCAGCGCCTCACAACGTCCAGCAGCCCCACCTGCACACAGCCAGCAGCGAACCGCGAATCGCGGTCCAGAACGCGGAAAATCCCGAGAAAGCTTCAACCGAAGTCGTCACCCTCTCGGGACTCCCGGTCTGGGGAACTCCTTGCCCGAAGGCTCGGTCTTCCCGAAGACTCCCTCCACCGGCGTTTCCACCGGCTTCGGTCCGAAGAGTCCTCTCGATCTCTTCAGTCCGCCTCGCAGTTTCCTGCGCTGCGGTATTAAGTAACGTACGCCGCGGGCGAGCGATGGTCAAGCCACAGGCGTCAGATGTTTTCGCGACTTGTTCAGAGTTTTCGCGAACCGAATCTCAAATGTGTCATTCGGGTGTCGTATAGTCGGGGCATGCCCTTAGAAACATTGTCCCCAAGCCGGGCGAGTGATTACAAGCAGTGTCCTCAGCTCTTCAAGTTCCGGTCGATCGATCGCCTTCCGGAGCCGGTGACGATCTATCAGGCGCGCGGCACGACCGCACATCTCGCACTGCAGGACCTCTACGACTTCTCCCCCGAGCAACGCACTCCCGAAGCTTTGTACGACCTCTTCCGCAAGGCATGGACCGAACTGCGGGCAACCGATGAGTACGCCGATCTCTTCGCATCTGATGAAGAAGAGCGCACCTGGGGCGTCGAGAGCCTCAAACTGCTCGCCAACTACTTCACCGTCGAGAATCCAGTCGAGGTGGCGCCATTCGATCGAGAGATGGACATGCTCGAAGATCTGGGCGGCATCACAATCCGCGGCATCCTCGACCGCATTGACGAACTCCCCGACGGCGACCTGGTCATTACCGACTACAAAACCGGGAAGGCGCCGCCTGAGCGATTCGCACTTCCGGCCTTCTTCGCCCTCAAGATCTACGCACTCCTGGTTCGGCACAAACTCGGGCGCGCGCCGGTCGAAGTGCGCCTGCTCTATCTCAATGGGCCAACGCTGTATCGGCTTCCGGTTAATGACGTCCAACTGGACGGCATGGAACGGCAACTGCGAGCGTTGTGGGCAGCCATCGACAAAGCGATCGATACAAATAACTTCCCTCCTCGTACCGGAGTTCTGTGCGATTGGTGTTCGTTCAAGGATCGATGTCCTGCTTTCACCGTCGACAATGATGAAGAAATGGCAAGCTCTGCCTGACGAACGTCCAGTCGGTTCGACCCGCCGAGAATTTTTCTGTCACACCCGGCCTATACCTTGTTGGTATGAACGAAACACACTCAATCCAGCAGCTGCTATCGGAAGCCGGAATCCAATTCGAAGAGCTGTTCACGGGCGAAGACGACGACTGCCCGGTGTGCAAATGCAGCCGGCAGCTGGCTGCGTAGCCGAACGCCTACGATCCTGCTCGACATGACCGATCGGCGAATAGACCCGAAGGATTGGCCCGAGGCAATCGGGCGAGTCGCTGGCTCCCAGATCCTCGTAGCCGGGCCCGGGACCGGCAAGACCGAGTTCCTCGTTCGGCGCTTCGTAGAGCTCACTGAGAACCGCGGCGTCCCGGCCAATCGGGTCGCAATGCTGACGTTCTCGCGAAGAGCGGCGTCGGACCTGAAGCAACGCGTCCTCTCACATGTCGACTCCTCAACGACCGACGTTCCCGCTTCGACCTTCCACTCTCTGGCGTTCCGACTACTCGAGCAGCACGGTCACGATCATCTCGGCTGGGAGGAGATGCCATCCCTCCTGACGAGTCCGGAACAGGTCTCCCTTGTTTCAGAATTGCTCTCCTCTGAGGATCCGGCTCGATGGCCTGTGCTGTTTCGCCCACTCCTGCGGTCGATGACTTTCGCCGAGGAGGTCGCCGACTTCATCATGCGAAGCCGGGAGCACCTGCTCGACGATGCGGGGCTCAGGTCGCTGGCCGCCGACCGAGACGACTGGCGCGCCCTTCCCGACTTCCTGGAGCGCTACGCCTCAGAGCTGTCGAAACGAGGGCGCCTCGACTACGGCTCATTGCAGATGCTCGCCGTCGACCTGCTCCAAGACTCCGACGTTCAGCAGCAAGTTGCTGAGCAGTTCCAGTATTTGATCGTCGACGAGTACCAGGACACCACTGCGGCGCAATCCGAGATGCTGGTTCGATTGACCGCGTGCCACCGCAACATCACGGTCGCCGCTGATCCCTATCAATCGGTGTACTCATTTCGCGGTGCCGAATTGCACAACGTCGTCGAATTCCCGGACCGGTTCACCAACCCGGACGGCACGCCGGCGCGAAGGCTGGTGCTTACGACCTCCTTCCGAGTCCCACCCGAGATCCTGTCGGCCGCCGTCTGTCTGACTGCCAGTGGTGAACTCCCCGGCGCGACAGGCCCGGTCATACCGGCTCCACATGCCGGTCGGGTTGAAATCAGAAGGTTCCGCCAGCAGTCGGAGGAAGCCGAGTGGATCGCCGGCGAAGTCGAGCGCCTTCACATCGAAGAAGAACTTCCGATCGACCGAATGGCGGTATTAGTCCGGTCCAAGCGCAGATTTCTCCCCGAGCTATCGCGAGCACTGGAACGGCGCTCGATCCCACACGATCTTCCCGACGCTCGACTTGTCGATCATCCTGGTGTTCGGCTCGTCTTCGATATTGTTGCGGCGGCGCGCTCCGACGACAGCGCCGGTGGCAGACTCGATGCCGATCGCGTCGTCCGGCGGTTGCTTCTCGGACCGCTGTTCGGCGTCCCGCTCAGCATCGAACGGGATGCTTACCGGTACCGCCTCCGCTCCGGAGAGGAATGGCCTCGAATCCTGCGATCCTCTGTGCCGGGAGCCGACGCACTCGCCGGGTTGTTGGAAGATTCAGCGTGGGCAACCTCCGGCTCGGCAGCAGACGGGTTCTGGGCGTTGTGGAATTCGCTCCCGCAGTTCGCCAATCTGGTGCACGACCCTGAGCGAGCCGACTATCGCTCCGCCTGGGCAGCATTCGCTCAGGTTCTCAGTCGCCAGGAGGCCCGCGATCCTGATCTATCCCTCGCCGGATACGTCGCTCTGGCCGAACGAGAGGACTTCGAAGCAACACCCCTCCTCCGCTTCACCGGCGACAGGAAGGGCCACCTCGCGCTCACAACACTCCACCAGTCCAAGGGCCTGAGTTTCGACGTGGTGTTCATCGCCGATGCCGTGGAGGGCGTAATGCCCGATCTACGCAGACAGCGCTCCATCCTCCAGACCCGGCTGCTGTCTCGGCATCACGATCCCGACCCGCTGGCAGTTCGACAGTTCCGCCTGCAGGAGGAGATGCGGCTTGCCTATACCGCCATGACCAGAGCGTCCCGCCGGGTCGTCTGGACCGCAACGGACGCGGGCAGCGATGATCCTCACAGGCGACCCAGTCGGTTCCTGTCGGCAATGGGAATCCAGCCGATCGAGAACACCACTGAAAGAGAATCGCCTCTGGACTCCGATGATCGATTGCCGGTAACACCAGCCGAAGCAGAGGCGCATCTCCGGCGCACGGTCGTTGACCCGGAGCTTCCCGCATCGCGCCGGTTGGCGGCGGCCGTGACGCTTCATCGCCGTCCGAATTCGGCGATTCGGTCGGTCGACCAGTTCGCTCAAATGAGGCCGAAGGGCGCAGATTCGGGAATCATCGGTTCCGAACTGCGACTCTCCCCCAGTCAGGCTGAGAGTTATGCAAACTGCCCGAGGCAATACGCGCTCGGTCGGCGGCTCGACGCGTCCGGCGATGCCGGACCGTATGCCTCATTTGGTCGGCTCATCCATGATGTTCTGGAAGACACCGAACGAGCTGCTGTGAAATCCGGCGTGACGCACGGTTCCATCGAAGATGCCCTCATGAATCTCGGCCGGCACATTCTCTCGACCGATTTCGGACCAATGGCTCGAAGGGAAGCATGGCAGAAACGAGCTGAGCGCCTCTTGCGAGGAATGTACGAGGCTTGGATCCGTCCGGGGTCGGTTCCGGTACTTCTCGAGCATGGCCTAACCGCAGAGATCGATGGCATTCCGTGGAGGGGCAGGGTCGATCGAATAGAGCGGACGCCCGCCGGGGAGATACGGATAGTCGATTACAAGACCACCGCCACCCCGAAACCCGCCGCTGAGGCGGCCATCTCGATTCAGCTGGCCTTCTACCTGCTGGCGGCGATGAACGATCCGGGTGTCACATCACACGGCGACCCGACCGAAGCCGAGTTCTGGTATCCGCTGGCCAAACGCAAGCAGCAATGGTCGGCGCTTGATCCCGCCCAACTGGACGAGGTCACCGCAACCATGGCCGACATCGGCCGCCGAATCACCGACGAGAACTGGACTCCGATTGTCAGCGCCGCCTGCTCACGCTGCCCGGTTCGAATCGCTTGCCCCGAGTGGCCAGAAGGACGGGAATCGTTCACGCGATGACGCTGATCCCAACTCCGGAACAAGCCGAGATCATCGAGTACCCGGCTCTGCCCCTGCGCATTGCTGCCGGAGCCGGGACGGGCAAGACCACGACCCTGGCGATGCGAATTGCTCACCTCGTTGCCACCGGCCAAGCCGAGCCGGAGCAGGTACTCGGAATCACCTTCACCAACAAGGCCGCGCAGGAGTTGGGTGAGCGAATCGCCGAAATGCTGGGAGGAGTGATCGAGCCCGGCCGGGATGTCGAGATCCACACCTACCACGGATTCGCAGCCCTCATCCTGAGTGAGTTCGGTGTTCTCGCCGGAGTGGAGCACGACAGCAAGATCATCACCCCGACGTTTGCTCGCCAGTTGTTGTTCGACTCGATCGACTCGGGATCATATGAGCATCTGGACATAACCTGGCGTGGCATCGTTGATCGACCCGAACGGCTCGCCTCCGACCTCGGTGACAATCTTGGCACCGGCACCGACCTCATCGAATACACCAGAGGCCAATCTGGAGAGCCGTGGGATGAGCGCGCTGAACTTGCCGGCGTAGTAGCTCGCTTCGAATCGGAGAAGCGACGCCTGGGCGTGGTCGACTACTCCGACCTCGTGCGGCTAGCTCACAACGTGGTGACCAACCATCCCGATGTAGGGAAACGTGTCCGTTCGCGATATCAGATTGTGCTGCTTGATGAGTATCAGGACACCAACCCCGCCCAGCGCGAGTTGTTGCTGAGCATCTTCGGTGACGCATTCCCGGTGACGGCGGTAGGAGATCCGGACCAGACCATCTATGAGTGGCGGGGAGCGTCACTTGAGAACTTCGCAGCTTTCCCGACTCATTTCGCTCACCAGGATGGATCGCCGGCGGAGACGCTTTCATTGACCGTCAACCGGCGATCGACCCGGCAGGTGATCGCGTTCGCCAACGCAGTTCGAGAGAAGACCGGCAACCAAACCGGAAAGAATCTGGTGGGGGTCGACGGAGCCGAGGCGGGCCTGGTCGCCACCCGCTGGACGCGTACCGCCATCGATGAGGCAGAATTCGTTGCGGAAACGATGCTCGAGCTTCGAGCAGACGGCTACGAATGGCGCCAGATGGCCGCGCTCTTCCGCAAGAACAAAGACATCACCCTCGTCCAACAGGCACTCGAAGAACACCAAATCCCGGCCGAGGTGGCCAGTATCGGGGGCCTGCTCGCCATCCCGGAGATTGTTGAGCTACATGCCTGGCTGAGAGTTCTGAATGATCCTGCCGACGGTCCGGCGCTCATGCGCATTCTGCTCGGCAGCAGCTATCGGCTCGGCTTCTCCGACATCTTGCCGCTCACCAGATGGGCACGCTCAGCCATCGACGACTATGACGTCCTGAAACCCTCATTGCTCGAGGCCACCGACAACCTCGACGAAATCGCAGGCCAAAGGCCTGCCGCCCACGACGCTCTGACTGCCTTCCGCTCTCTGTATCGGCGTCTGCTCCAGGATGCTCAGGGTGCCAGCCTGGTGGAATTGGCTCGACGGATCCTCCAGGAAACTGGGTCGTGGCAAGAGATCGAAGCGATGCCGGATCAGACCAGACTGTCGGTTCGACTGAACCTTCACCGGTTCCTCGATCTTGCCGAGGAGTGGTCGCCTCTCGAAGGCCGCCCATCGCTTCCGGCCTTTCTGGACTACCTCGATGTCATGGCCGACGGAAACAACGAAGAACTGACACCGGCCAAATTAAGTGGTCAGGATGCTGTCGCCCTGCTCACCGTCCACCGTGCCAAGGGGCTGGAATGGCCGATCGTGTTCATTCCTGCCATCTATCACAACAACTTCCCATCGGCAGTGCGGTCCTATGAAGACCCATTCGAAAAGGCACACGTCCTTCCCTACTCGCTTCGGCTGGACCGCGATAGCCTCCCGCCGCTAACAGAGGCGATGGACAAGTCCGATCGGCAGGCGCTCCTCAAAGAGCGGTCATCTCGCCAGGAGTGGCGAACCGCTTACGTTGCCGCCACCCGGGCCAAAGAGCGCCTCTACATTTCGGGCGCCCATTGGTATGGGACGCCGGAGCCACGCAAAAGGGCGGTTGCGCCGAGCGAGCTCTTCGAGTTGGCAAAGCATCACTCGGAACATCTGGGGTCGGACGATGTCGGAGAGCGGCCCGAGACATTGAAATATGCCCGGGTGGGAGATGGAGTCCCCGATGCGGTGTTTCCAGAAGGATGGGACGTTGCCATGCGGGGAATGCTGGAGGACCCCGGATGGGCCCAGCGGAGGTCGAGCGAACTGGGAGTCGAAGAGGCATACCATGATCGGGTGGAGCACTACCAGGACAAACTGTTCAGAATTCCCGACGCCCCTCCCCCGCCTGAGCCCGACCCGCTGTTCACCTCCGTCACCGGACTCGTGACCTACGCCACCTGCCCACAGCGGTATTACTGGTCGGAAGTGGATCGCCTTCCGAGGCGACCTTCGTCCGCGGCCCGGCGCGGAGTGGAAATCCATCGGCGAATCGAGTTGCACAACCGCGGCGAGGTTCCGCTCGACGATTTCGCCGAGGACGCCTACGACATCGGACCGCCGGAGACTGAGAAGGCGGGGATCAGGCCTTTCGAGGCGTTCCTCGAGTCTCGCTTTGCGAACGCCAAACCATTGCTCATCGAAACGCCGTTCGATCTTCGGATCGGATCATCAACGGTTCGGGGTCGGATCGACGCCGTCTACGCGCCGGACCCGGCTCACTGGGAGATCGTTGATTTCAAGTCGGGCAAACCGTCCAAGCATCCGGCGGTTGGAGTCCAACTCGAGGCTTACGCGTTGGCGGCGACCGAGGTTCCGTTCACCGCCACCCGACCGAAGATCATCGACGTCACATTTGCCTACCTCGGTGGCGGCCTGGAGACGGTTAGCGAGCGCGCCGACGAACAGTGGATTGATGGTGCTCGAGAACATCTGAACGGCTTGACCAAGAGCATCG
>JAUVQS010000118.1 GCA_030598025.1 Acidimicrobiia bacterium
GAAATGCTTCTCTGAGGCTCACTTCATCGTCGTCTCCACAGAGAGTTCCTGCGAAGTTGCGGATCACGGCTGTGGATCCCGGGAGTTCAAGGGCGGTTGGATTGGCAAAGGTTGTATCGGGCCCGGCGACTCCAGCTTCGATGGCCGCCGCGGCCGTGATCACCTTGAAGGTGGACCCGGGTGCGTAGCTCTGGCGTGAAGCCCGGTCTCTCAAGGGCTCTCCGGGATCGTTGGAGAGCTCAACCCAGGTCGCCGACGCCGTGTTGTCGATGATCGAGTTCGGGTCAAACGTCGGTGACGAAACGAAGGCAAGGATCGCCCCGGTGGAAGGATCGATGGCCACTATCGCTCCACGCTGATCACCGATGGCTTCGTACGCCAAACGCTGAAGCTCTGTCACGAGGGTCAACTCGAGGTTTCTTGCCTGCAGGTCGCGTCCGAGCAGCGCGTCGATCAGGTCGGAAATGGTCAGATCGCGTTTGGAGCGAAGGTCGGTCGCATAGCTCGACTCGAGCCCCCAGTCTCCAAACAGGCTGGAAGTGAAGCCGATGCTGTGGGCGAATAGAGCACCTTCGGGATACACCCGCACGAACAGATTGGGGTCGTCAACGAGAGATTCCGATCGTGCCAATCGAACGCCGTCGGCGTCGAGGATGAGTCCCCGCTCTTTTCCGGCGATTCCGATCTGCACCCGGGGGTTCCGTGGATCATCTCGATACCCGGGTCCGGCGATCGCCTGGATGTACGTGACATCCAACAGCAGTAGTGCAAATGCCACGAATACGGCGATGGCGACTTTGCGTATGGGCCCGTTCATGCGGGCTCCTCGTGCGACAGTCGGGCCAGGACGGCGATCAGCACCATGTTGGACACGAGCGATGAGCCGCCGTATGACATGAACGGCAGGGTGATTCCGGTCAGAGGAAGAATCCGTACCACCCCGCCGATGATCAAGAATGTCTGGAGCCCGAGGACGAAGGTCAGCCCAGCCGCGAGAAGTTTGCGAAACATGTCGCGTGAGCGAATTGCGATTCCGAACCCGACTGCCGCCAGCAAGGCGTATGCGCACAGCACCACCACCGCGCCGGCGAGTCCCAACTCCTCACCGATCGCCGCAAACAGGAAGTCGGTCTGAGCGAACGGGATGAGTTCCGGGCGCCCCAGGCCGACTCCCGAACCCGCCAGGCTTCCCGATCCCATCGCGAATAGACCCTGGGCGATCTGATAACCAGCCCCATCGAAGTCGGAGAAGGGCCGCAACCAGGCGATCACTCTGCGTTCGACGTGTGAGAACGCCTGCCAGGCAACGAATGCGCCGACTGTAAACATGCCCGTTCCGATGAGCAGGTAGGCGGCTCGTCCGGTCGACATGTACAGGAGAGTCAGGAAGACGGCGAAGAGGAGTAGTGAAGCACCGAGATCACGCTGATAGATGAGAACACCGAAGCTCGCCGTCCAGGCCACCAGGATCGGTACGAGTTGCCGGGGTTCTACGAGCCGCAGGCGTCCGATGGTCCTGGTTCCAGAGGCCAGCACGGCGTGTCGTTCCGCCAGATACGAGGCCAGAAACACCACCAGGAGGAGCTTGGCAATCTCGCCCGGCTGAAACTGTATGCCGATCGGACCGGCAACGAACTCAATCCAGAGGCGTGATCCGTTCACGGTCTTTCCTCTGAGCGGGATGGACCAATCGGTCGGCAGCAAGGGGAGCAGCAGGAGAACCAGAGCTCCGAGGAGCAAGAGGTATCGGTAGCGGCGAAGAGGCTCGAGGCCCGTTGAGCGGACCGCGAAGAGAATCCCAACTGCCAATCCGGCGGCGATCAGAAGCCACCAGCGCTGCAGGCCGGCCCGCCCGGGATCGAGCCGATAGACCATCGTGAGTCCGACTGCCGTGAGGACGGCCACCAGCGGAAGTAGAAACAGGTTCGCCCGCGGCGCCCACTGGCGAAGTGCGAGATGGAGGCTTCCGAAGGCAATTAGAAAGACCAGGAAGGTGAGAGCCACCTGCGCGTCTATGCCCCCACCTCCGGCGAGGTTGGCCATGGCAACTCCGAAGGAAGCCAGAGAAGACGCTCCGAGCAGGAACGCCGCCTCGGCGGAGCGGCTCACGATTCAGCGTCGACGGCGACCACGGTGACGTTGTCGTGTCCGCCGGCCCCGTTGGCGGCCTCGACGAGTGCCCACACCGATTCCTCGACGGTGCCTCTCGCCAACAGGCCGGCAATCATCTCGTCATCGATCATTCCGGATAGCCCATCTGAACAGATCATCAAACGATCACCATCCAGCAACCGTTCCTCGATGAGATCGACCTCGAGAGGGCGCCCATGTCCGACGGCCCTCATCAGCATGCTGCGTTGCGGATGGACGGCTGCTTCGTCGGGAGTGATACGACCGTCGGCTACCCATTGCGCCACGAGAGTGTGATCTCTGGTCAGTTGGCGGAGAATCCCGGATCGCAGGAGGTATATCCGACTGTCGCCGACATGACCGATCAGGGCCGTGCCGTCCTCGGAAATGTCGGCTGCTGAAATCGTCGTGCCCATGCCGGCCACGGCCGGGTCGGCGTCTCCTTCGGCGGCGATCGTCTCATTTGCTTCAACGATTCGCTCATCGATGCGGGAACCGGGGTTGTTGGAGAGGGCCTCAATCGCGATCCTGCTGGCCACCTCACCGCCGGCGTGTCCTCCCATACCGTCGGCCACTGCGACCAGCAGCGGTCCGGGACCGGTCCCGCCGGAGGTCGGCACCACGGAGTCCTGATTCGAGTCCCGCACCATGCCGGAGTGGGTAGCGACTGCCCAGATGAATTTCACCGGACCTCCAGTACCGTTTTCCCTACCTGCACAGCATCCCCCTTGACCAGAACTTGCGGAGCCGTGACCCGTCGCCCGTTGACATAAGTTCCGTTGGTGCTTCCAAGATCATGGAGAACCAGACCCTCATCCCCGCTTACGAATCGCATGTGGAACTCCGATGCATACGGGTCATTGATAACGATATCCGCCTGCGGGCTGCGACCCAACACGAGAACGTCTTCGACCTTGAAGCGTTCTCCGGACACATCGTCGCCGCGGATCAGCACCAGCTCTTTGGAGCGCCTGGTTGGAACCCTGTTTACGCCGATTCCGAGGTGGCCCGTGATGGCTCGGGAGATCTGCCAGACGAATAGGAAGAGCAGGGCAACAAAGATGAGTTTCAGGAGCGTGAGGATCAGGGCGGGCATGCCGGCTTCACGCTTTCCGGAAGTTGAACGCCATTGACCCGAAGGCCACGGCCGCTCCGCTTTCGAGGGCGGTGGGTGCTTCGACCGGGTACCCGTTGACGGTGGTTCCATTCGACGAACCGGCGTCTGCCACCCAGGTGGAGCCACCCTCACGCCAGAGGTTGGCATGGGTGCGGCTCACTCGTGGATCATCGAGCACGACATCGTTCTCAGAACCCCGTCCGATCAGGAGGCGGTTGGGTCGCAGGATCACGTCCGTGGAGGAACCGGTGAGGAGTCCCCACACCGGAAGGACCCCTACTACGACGTCGTTTCGGCAACGCACCGACCCAACCGCCGTCGAGTCGTCCAACTCCAGGTGTACGACGACGGGTCCCTCCAGGCGCCAGCCTCGCTCGACTGCGGTTGCTTCGAGGTAGGCGGCGAGTTCCCGCGAGAGTCCGTCGGGAAGCAGTCCATCCCCCAACTCCGACGGGTGTACGTGGATGACATATGAGTTCGGGGCCACCGGGCCGGCGGGGTCTGCTCGCAAGGCCAGATCAGCCTCGCGGACGAGCCGTGAGCCGAGTTCCACCGGATGCAGGGGCCCGCGAAAGACCTTGCCGGCCAGGCCTTCGACGAGACGCTCGAGGCGTCGTTCAAGATTGCGCACCATGTCCACGAAGCCGAGTTTATCGGGCGGTAGCGACGAATCTTCTGCAAGGGGGGCGTGGTACCATTTTGCCCCGTCCACGGGCGAGTGGCGGAATTGGCAGACGCGCAGGCTTCAGGTGCCTGTGAGCTCAGGCTCGTGGGGGTTCAAGTCCCCCCTCGCCCACGCCGGTCGCTGCGTACTCGCCAAAGGCGAGTACGTTCGACCTAACGGAGTTTTCTAGCGGAAACTCTCGCAGTTGGTCGTTCCGTGGTTCAGAGACTGCCCTGCTAGGTCCACGGGTGCCGGCGCCGTCGGCGTCTTGCGTTTGTGCCGGGCCACACCATTGGGTCTGAGTAAACTCGCCATCCACCATCAGGATGAGTACGACTCATCCGGCGAGGCCGAATAAGTGTTTCCGGAACCAGCGAGGCGCCGGAAGCGTCGCGGTAGGCTCTATGCCCTGATTGCCGTCACGCTTCTTCTCGCTGTCGCGTTCGGATTTACGAACCTTCGGAGCGATCGTGCCGATCTTCGGGAGTTCGTGGATCTTGCCAAGGTGACCTCGCTCGAGCAGGAGGCGCTGGCTGCCGAGTTTCGAGATTTCTTGAACTTCGAGATCCAAGGCGCCGATCGTGACCGGATCAGCGCCCTATTCGAAGGCATCGAAGTCTCGATTCAGCGATCGCTCGACGATCTTGCTCTACTCGAGGTCCCAGCCGGTGGCGCCAACGCGGAGGCACTGTTCAACGAAGCGTTGGAAGCCTGGTTGGCCGGATCTTTGGCTCTTGAGTCCGGTTTGCTGGCCGCCGCCGACGAACCGGCCAACCCGATTCCGATCACTGATATCGACACCGCGCTGACCGAGGTTCGGGTCGGGGATCGTCTCTTTGAACGGTTCCTGCTGTCCGTCGGGGAACTCCGAACCGAGTTGGAATTGGAGATAGGCATCATGCCGCTGGTCTCCTATGCCCCGCCCCATGGTCTGGCACTCGACGGCGAGTTGTTGGCGCTGGCAGTACGGGGGACTGAGGAGGTCGCGGCTTTTCACGACGTACAGATCAGCCAGATCGAACTGGATCCCGACTTCACCGGAGGAGATCAC
>JAUVQS010000018.1 GCA_030598025.1 Acidimicrobiia bacterium
CACGTCTCGCACCGAGCCTACGGTCACCAGCCGTCCGTGACCTGCCAGACCGACCCGGTCGGAGTCGACGAACCGTTTCACGACTTCGACCACTCGTTCGACACCGGCCCCGAGCGGTTCGAAACGGTCCCTCCCACAGGACGGGCACGAACCCTGATGTGCGCCGCATCGGCGGCATTCGTCGTCCCGTCCAACCCGCGCTCCACACTCGCCGCAGACCCGCAGTTCACGACAGCCGACGCAACGAAACACCGGCGCGTACCCGCGGCGATGGGTGAAGACGAACACGCTCTCGTTGCGATTCACCGCGGCGGCAATCGCGGTCTTAGTTCGATCGGACAGAATGCCTGCGCCGGGCGGATCCTCGCTCCGATCAACGAACTCGATCAAAGACCAGGGCCGCCCCGACCCGGTCGTGAGTACCTCTGTTCCAGCTGCAATCGTCTCCGTCGACGGAACAAGACCCGTCGTCACCAGGGCAAACCGCTCTACGCCACTGCGCGCCCGGAGCAACTCCCGGCTGTGAATCGTCGGAGTCTGGCGGTCCTTCATTCCCCTTCGAGCTTCGCCGACGATGACGGCCGCACCGAGATTCTCGATCGGCCATAGCGATATCCTCGGAGTACCGACGAGTATGTAGCCACTCTCCGAGTGGACGGTGCCCCAGATGGCAGTCACCTCGCGGTCCGGAGTCTCGGGATCGACTGTGAGGGCGAGTTCTCCGAACGCGTCGGCCAGGTGATCGGAAATCCGGTTCGCTTCGACCTTCGTCGGAGCGACCACCATCACCGACAATCCCCTCTCGAGGATGGGGCGGGCGAGATCGACCAGATCATGAGGATCCGCCGACTGCAGGTGGGTATTGCGGGTTCGGCCGGCCGCTATCCGCCGGCCAAGGTCGCCTGCCACACTCTTCACCGGCGCCACCGCCGTCACTGCCGCCGCCGGACGGATGACTTTCTTCGGAAGGTTGGGTGGAGCCGCACGTCGAAAGAGAGTCGAGAGGGGAGCCACATAATGATGGGCGGCCCATCGCAGACTCTGCAGAAGGCGGTCGTCGAACACTGCCGCGTTGCCAGAGCGGGCACGGATCACCTTTAGCCCGTCGTCGTTGCCCGACTCGAGACCAACGACGAACCCCCGCACTTTTCTACCGCCGAGGGGTATGCGGACGATCGCTCCCAGTTCGATATCGAGTTCCGACGGGATCGCATATCGAAATCCGCCGTCTACTGCGAAGCTCGGAACATCGGGAACGACCCGGGCGATCATCCCGTGGCGGAGCGCAGAGCAGCAACCATGTCCATCTGCTCCCAACTGAACTGGGGCCGGCCGAAGTGTCCATAGGTGGACGTCGGCTCATAGATCGCACTCCTCAAGCCCAGGTGATCGATGATGGCGGCCGGGCGAAAGTCGAACGTTTCGGCGATCAGATGTTCAAGCTCATGATTGGGAATCCGACCCGTTCCAAAGGTGTCAACGAGAATCGAGAACGGTTTGGCACGTCCGATCGCATACGCAATCTGGAGCTCGATCTTGTCGGCCAGGCCGGCGGCCACGATGTTCTTGGCAGCGAACCGGGCCGCGTATGAGGCGGATCGGTCGACCTTCGTCGGGTCCTTGCCGCTGAATGCTCCCCCACCATGTCTGGCGAAACCTCCGTAGGTGTCCACAACGATCTTCCGGCCGGTCATGCCTGTGTCGGCGGCCGGACCGCCCAGCTCGAAACGGCCGGAAGGATTGACCATCAGGTCGGTATTGCCGTCAATCAGATCGGCCGGAATCACATCCACGACGTGCTTCCATAGATCGGACTCCATCGTCTGCAGCGACACATCTGGTGAGTGCTGGGTAGAAATCAGAAGGCGCGACACTCTCACCGGCCGATCATCGAGGTACTCAACGCTCACCTGGGTCTTGCCATCCGGTCGCAGGTAGTCGAGCGTTCCCGCTCGCCGAACCTCAGCCAGTCGCTCTGCCATCCGATGTGCCAGCTGGATCGGCATGGGCATCAGATCTTCAGTCTCGTTAGACGCAAAGCCGAACATGATCCCCTGGTCGCCGGCGCCGAGCTGATCGTATTGATCGTCGGATCCTCCCCGCACCTCGAGAGCACGATCGACCCCTCCGGCGATATCCGGGCTCTGCTGCTGCACTTCGATCTGCACGCGGCAGCCGTCGGCGGAGAACCCCAACCGCTCGTCCGTATATCCGACGTCGGCGATGACTCTTCTCGCAACCGACTCGAGGTCTGGAGAAAACTCGGAACTGATCTCGCCGGCTATCACCACGAGACCACCGGTGACAAGAACCTCGCAGGCAACACGCCCGAAAGGATCGCGCTCGAGAACGGCGTCGAGGACTGCGTCGGAGATACGATCCGCTACTTTGTCCGGGTGGCCTTCGGTTACAGATTCAGAGGTGAAATATGAGGGTCGCACGCCGGGCAGTATATGTGTCAGGGCTGACGGATTTGTTGAACGAGATCCCACAACCGATCGGCCACCCGACTCTTGTCGAGAAGAGGCCACTCATCGCTGGTTCCGTCGGGAAACATGATCGTGACACGATTCGTATCCGTGCCGAAGCCGCTGCCGGCCTCCGAGACGTCGTTGGCCACCAGAAGGTCCACGCCCTTATCGGTAGCTTTGCGCATTGCCCCATCGAGCGAGCCGGTCTCCGCGGCGAATCCGATGAGAAAGGGCCGTTTCTCGAGCTTCGCTACACCGGCCAGGATATCCGGAGTGGGTTCCAGCAGAAGTTCAGGAACGCCATCGTGGCGGCGGAGTTTTGAGGTTATCTCTTCGGCCGGCCGAAAGTCTGCTACCGCCGCGGCCAGTACCGCTACGTCGACTCGAGGCGCAAGTTCCCAAACCCGCTCGGCCATCTCGGCGGCGGTCTCGACTGGGAACACCTCAACACCCGTCGGGTGGGGAAGCGACGAGGAGGTAACGAGTTGCACTTCTGCTCCCCGCGCCGCTGCGGCCGCCGCGACCGCATATCCCATCTTGCCGGAGGATCGGTTGCCGATATATCGCACCGGATCAATCGGCTCACGAGTTCCACCTGCCGAGACCAGCACCCGCCATCCACTCATAGGGCCGGTAAAGGCCGCCTCGATCGCCTCCACGATTTCATCCGGCTCAACCATGCGGCCGGGGCCCACGTCACCACCGGCCAACGAACCTTCCCCCGGGCCGATCAGTTTGTAACCGTCTTGCGCCAGTTGCTCCACGTTTCTCTTCGTCGCGGCGTTCTCCCACATCTCGGTGTGCATTGCAGGCGCCAGCAGAACCGGGGCGGTTGAAGCGAGCAATGTCGCGGAAAGCAGGTCCTCGCTCAGGCCGGTCGCGAGTCTCGCCAACGTGGCTGCTGTGGCGGGAGCCACGACGATCAGTTCAGCCCATCCGGCCAACTCTGTGTGAGGGCTAACGCGCTCCTCCCCGAATAGGCCGGTCGCGACCGGACGGCCGGTGATTGCAGCAAAGGTCTGTTCGCCAACGAACTTCCGTGCGCTGTCCGTCATGATGACTTCGAGTTCAGCGCCGCGTTCGAGCAATCGGCGTGCGAGGAACACAGCTTTGTAAGCAGCAACGCCACCGGTGACGGCGAGAAGGATCCGACGATCCCTCAGCACGCCGCTACTCGGCGTCTTCGATGGTCGCTGCGGTGACCTTGCTCTCCGCGATCTCTTCAAACGCGATCGTCAGGGGCTTGCGGCTCAGCGAGTGCACCTGCGGCGGGACGTAGTGGCCGATGCCTTCGCCAAGCTCGTTGAAGTATGCATTGATCTGACGTGCCCGGCGGGCTGCGAGCACAACGAGGCTAAAACGTCCGCCGGTTTCATTGAGGGCGGCTTCCATGGGAGGAGTACTCATAACTTCTTTCAGTGGGTGGGATGGTCGATTATACGCACGATTTCGTCTACCGCCCGATCAACGGCGTCGTTCACCACGACGTGATCGAATTCTTCCCTCGCCATCTGCTCTTGCCATCCGGCGACTTCGAGACGGGTTTGGATGTCTGCTTCGTCGGTATCACCACGCGAACGCAGACGTCGTTCGAGCTCCTGGCGGGACGGTGGCGCGAGAAACACGGTCACCGCCATCGGGTAGCTGCGCTTGACCTGCATGGCTCCCAGATTCTCGATGTCGAGCAAGACATGATCGCCACTCGAAAGCCTGGCAATGACTGGTCCTCGCGGCGTCCCGTACGAGCGACCTGAATACTCGGCCCACTCGAGCAGCTCCCCCAACTCGACGAGTCGCTCGAATTCGAAGCTGCTGACGAAGTAGTAATCGACTCCGTCGCGCTCACCCTTGCGAGGTCGCCGGGTGGTCACCGACACACTGAAATGAAACGGAACCTGCTCGTGTAACCGCCCGACCACGGTGCTCTTCCCAACCCCGGACGGCCCGGAGATAACAATGAGGGCTCCCTCATCAGCCGAAGAGTTCGAGGAGAGCCTCTCGCTGTCGTGATCCGAGTCCCCGGATGCGCCGGTTGGAGGCGATTCCATTCTGCTCCATGATTCGTTTGGCCTTGACTTTTCCGGTTCCGGGAAGCGACTCGAGGACCGACCCGACCCTGGTTCCCGCCACGAGATCATCTTCTGCTGCCTTGTCGAGCAACTCCCGAAACGTGATGGTCCCCATCTTGAGCAGGAGCTTCAACTCTGCGCGGACCCTGCGAGCATGGGCGGCCTTCTCGAGGGCGGCTCTTCTCTGCTCATCGGAGAGTTGCGGTGGTGCCATGGCGATTTCTCCTCTCGGATCCGTTGGCACTCTACCAACGGGGCGCAGGTCGCGAGTCGCTAGTCGCGGGTCTTGTGGCTTCCGGGGTGGGCGGGTGCGGTGATTCCTTGCAGGCTTGTGGCTATCGCCTCGGCGGCTGCTCTCGGGTCGGCGGCGCGCGTTATTGGGCGCCCGATAACCAGCAGACTCGATCCGCGACGAATCGCCTCCTCCGGTGTGGCGACTCTCTCTTGATCACCCGCATCAAAGCCGTCTGGTCTAATCCCCGGCGTCACCTTGGCCAGCGACGCCGCGACATCATTGATCACGCCGAGTTCCTTCACCGAGCACACGACACCTTCAACACCAGCGTCGGCGGCCAGCCTCGTGCGCTTGGAAGTGAGCTTCCCGGCCGTCACCGGCACCCCGGAGTGGGCGAGAATCGCGTCGTTGAGGCTGGTGAGCACTGTGATGGCGAGAATTCCTGCGGACCTCCCTCTGGCCCCGGCGTCCAAGCCTTCAACTGCCGCTTCCAGCATGCCCGGCCCACCGGCCGCGTGCGCGGTGACCCACCGCGCTCCTGCCATGCCCAACTGCTTGGCAGCTCGCTCCACCGTATGGGGAATGTCGTGGAGTTTGGCATCCACGAAAACCGGTTGGCCGAGTTGGTTTAGAACTCCAACGAGTCCCGGGCCGGGACCCATCAGCAACTCGAGGCCAATCTTGAATCCTCCCACCGCACCCAATGTTGCCTTCGCCAGTCGAATTGCCTCCTCAGCATTGGGTACATCGAGTGCCACGACGATGGGCGGATCCGCCAGATGGTTCACCATGGTTCAACCTTCCCGATGTAGTCCCGAAGCGAGGTCACGCCTTGTTCTCTCATGATCGATTCAACTTCCCGAAGAAGTGTTGAAGCGGTTCGCGGGCGATCGAAATGGGCAGTGCCCACGCACACCGCCGAAGCTCCCGCCAGCAGGAACTCGATGACATCCTCCCCGTGGGTGACGCCACCGCATCCGACAATCGGCGTGTCCGGCAGTGAACGGCGGGTTTCGAGCACGCAACGCAGCGCGATCGGTTTTAACGGTGGTCCCGAGTAGCCGCCGATCAGCCCGGACAGCAGCGGCCGCCGGGTCCGTACATCGATTCCTGCCCCCCATACGGTGTTGGTCAGGACGAGCCAGTCTGCGCCTGCTTCAACCGCGGCGCTGCCGATTGCGGCTATGTCTTCGGCGTTAGGGGACAACTTGGCCCCGATCGGGACGCGCACCGCCCTCCGGACGTTCGCCACTACCTCGCGGGTGGCGCCGGGATCGAGGGCAAACATGCCCTGCCCCTCGAGATTCGGACAGGACAGATTGACCTCTATTGCCTGGACTCCCACGGTTTCGAGCTTGGCTGCCACCCGTGCAAACTCACCCGCCGTTTTGCCGACCGCCGAACCCCATACCGGAACCGACACCTTTTCGATGTGTGGACCTACCTCCTCGATCCACGCATCTATGCCCGGATTCTGAATCCCGATACTGTTGAGCATGCCCAGGCCGGAAGGTGCCACTCGGGGAGCCGGCCGGCCCTTCCACGGATCCTCGCTCACCGACTTGGCGACGGCGGCGCCGTAAGCAGACAGGTCGGCTACTCCGGAGAAATCGACAACCGAGCCAACCGTGCCGGCCGCGCCTATCAGGGGAGTTCGCAGCTCGAGCGGCCCGAGAGCCGTGCTGAGGTCAATCATGTGCGACACACCTGCAGGGTATTCGGAAATCGCCCGGACTGCCTGGCCGGTCGTAGGCTCACCGGCCTGCCATCCGATGTGTGAATCGACCGTTGTATATGGTTGCCACCGCTTTGCCGCGCAGCGGTTCTCCGAGCCAGGGCGAGTTCTGCGATCGAGACTCGAAGCGACTTGGAATCCATTCGAGGTCTGGATCGAATATCACCAGATTCGCCCGACCACCCACCTCAATTCGACGCCCTTGACCAGCAAGTCCGGCAAGCTGCGCCGGGGCCAAGGACATCCGGTCGAAGAAGGCCAGCGGATCGTCGTTGAGGATGGACCAGGCGATCGAAGAGGCGGTCTCGAGACCGATAATCCCCCTGGGAGCCAGCTCAAACGGCACATCCTTCTCCCGGTGGGTATGTGGAGCGTGGTCGGTTGCTATGGCCGTTATCGTGCCATCGCGGACTGCGGCGGCAACAGCCTCGACATCCCGCTCGGTCCGGAGCGGTGGATACATCTTCATCATCGTATTTCGATCGGCGACGCGGCGATGATCGAGTGAGAAATGGTGAGGTGCCGCCTCAGCCGTGACCAATACACCCGCAGATCGCGCCCGACGTAGTAGCTCGACCGTACCGGCCGTGGAGACGTGCTGAATGTGATAGTCAACGCCGGTCGCCGCGGCCAGTTCGAGATCGCGCTCCACGATTCGCTCCTCAGCCTCGGCCGGAAGTCCACCAATGCCGAGTTCGGCTGACACGACTCCCTCGTGCATGTGTCCATCGCCGGTCAGCGAGGCATCTTCCGCATGTTGAGCGACTACTCCGCCGAGTCGCGCGATCCGGACCATGGCCTGCTCGAGCACGGCTCGGTCACCGACGCTGTCGCCGTCATCACTGAATATGCGAACACCGGCGTCCCACAGTTCCTCGACCGGGCTGACTTCGGCTCCTCTGCGACCCAGCGTGAGTGCCGCGGCCGGCCGCAACTCCACGAGACCGACCTGCCGGCCTCTCCGGATCATCGCTTCGACCAATCCCCGATTGTCGGTGGCGGGTTCTGTATTTGCCATCGGCACGACCGCGGTGAACCCTCCGGCAGCGGCTGCTCGCGATCCGGTCTCGATGTCTTCCTTCCAGGTCTGGCCGGGTTCGCGGAAGTGGACATGAACATCTACGAAACCCGGACCGATGACGCAGCCTGTGCAGTCCAGAACCTCGCCGCTCCCACTACCGGAGCCGATCGAGACCACCCGATCGCCGTCGATTACGAGGTCGACTTCCAGCAAGCCGTCGCTCGTGACCACGGTGCCGCCGCGCAGTTCGATCAATTGTCGGTCTCGCCCGGTCGTTCAAGATCGGCCAGATGGCCGAGCACGCCGTTGATGAACGAACCACTGCGCTCGGTTGAGAAAATCTTGGCCAGTTCGACTGCCTCGGACACGACTACTGCTGAAGGAACATCCGGTTCATAACGCAACTCATAGAGTCCGATTCGGAGCACGGTGCGATCGACCGGCGGCATGCGATCCATGCGCCAATGATCCGATGTCTCTTCAATCGACCGATCTAGGTCATCCATATGCGCCAGCACACCGCGGATGATCCGGACCGCTTTGGCGGAAGCCCCGCTCAAGTTCGCGGCATCGGTGCCGCGTTGCTCGACTTCGTAGAGGCGCTCCAGAGCCTCCTGTCGCGGCTCTGTAATCACGCGCGCGTCAAGTAATCGCCGCTGCGGGTGTCGACTTTGATCACATCGTCGACATCAACGAACAGCGGTACCTGGACGACCAGACCCGTCACGACGGTCACCGGTTTCGTTGCGCCAGATACGCGATCACCTTTGACGGCCGGTTCGGCCTCGGTGACTTTCAACTCGACGGCGGCCGGAAGATCCACACCGATCGGAGTACCTTCGTACATGGCTAGAACAACCGTCATGCCCTCGATCATGAAGCGTTCGGCATCGCCGATCAGGTCACTTGAAACGGCAAACTGACTGTAGGTCTCCATGTCCATGAAGTTGAACCCGAGATCATCCCGGTAGAGATACTGATGATCCTTCTTCTCAATGATCGCTCGAACAACGTCCTCGCCGGCGCGGAAGGTCTTGTCGAGAACCGCACCGCTTTCGACATTCTTGAGCTTCATTCGTACGAATGCCTTGCCCTTGCCGGGCTTCACGTGCTGATACTCGACGATCTGAAACAAGCCGGCGTCGAGCCGCAGGGCCATTCCCGGTTTGACGTCGTTGGTGGAGATCATGAGCGGATACCTCTCGGGCTTTGAACGGCCAAAGTGTAACCGCCGCTATGCGAGACCAATCGCGGCCAAACCCACTTCCAGGTCACCGTCCGAGACGTATTCGAGTCTCACCCGGCCGAAGTCTTCGAGCAGCGCCATTCGCAACCCACCCGCGTCACGCTTCTTGTCGAAGGCGATGAGCCGGCGCACTTCATCGGGATCCACGTTCGGGGAGACAACCGGTAAACCGAGGCTCTCGAGCAGGTCTAGCTGTTTGGCCGCACCCTGGAACCCACACCGTGCTTCGCTCACAGCCGCGGCTGCGACCATCCCGATCGCCACCGCCTCTCCGTGTGAAATCCCCGCCGCCATCTCGACCCCGTGCCCGATCGTGTGCCCGTAGTTGAGGTGCCCGCGCCGCCCGGATTCGCGGAAGTCGGCGGCAACTACTTCCGCTTTGACCCTGACCGCACGAATGACGACCTGCTCTAGGTCGGCCTCGACGCCGTCTCGGTCAAACAGGTCGACAAGGTCCGGATCACCGATGAACCCTGCTTTGATGGCTTCTGCGAATCCCTCCCTCAGAAGGTGAGGAGGCAACTGCTCGAGTTCATCGACATCGATCACCACTCTGCTGGGATGCCGGAAGAGGCCGACCAGGTTCTTACCCCGCAAATTGAGGCCGGTTTTGCCTCCCACTGCCGCATCGACGGCACCGAGCAGCGTCGTCGCGAGGTATACGACTTCGACTCCCCGCAGCCACGTGCCGGCGATGAAGCCGGCAAAGTCGGTTACGGCGCCACCGCCGATCCCGATGATCGTATCGTGGCGCCCGATACCGAGATCGGCCAGCCACTCGTAGGTCTCGCCGGCCGCACCGAGCGTCTTGACAGAATCACCGTCGGGAACAATTCGCAGGCTGGGGGGCATTTCGTCGGTCCCGATGGCTGTGACCACGCGCTCGGCGGCTGCACTCGCCCCTGGTTGAGCGAGCACCGCCACGCTGGATCGAGTCTCTCTCACCGGCAGGAAAGGAATCGGAAACCCGCGCCCGATCAGGATCTCGGACGCGTCGCTTATCAGGATCTGTTCCATAGCTCGATGGCCTTCCCGGCGATCTCGTCGATGGTTTGGCCCTCGGTCTCGATCATGTGATGGGCGGCTCCCTCGTACAACGGCGCCCTCCGGCGGAGAATCTCACTCAGAATATCGACCCGGTCACCACCGGCCAGCAAGGGCCGACCAGGCTCTTCGACGATCCTCCTGGCCAGGGTGGCGGGTTCGGCGATGAGGTATATGACGGTTCCCGTTTCTCGCATGATTGCCGCATTGCCGATACTTGTTACAACACCGCCACCGGTCGCGACAACTGAAGGGAGTTCGCGTGCGGCAGTCTTCAGCGCCACTCTCTCATACCGTCGAAATGCTGTCTCCCCGTCGGAGGCGAAGATCTCGGCTATCGACCGACGTTGGTCTGCGACAATCCGCTCGTCGAGGTCGATTGATCGAGTCTCCGTCAGTTCGGCAACGCGACGTCCCACCTCACTCTTGCCGGACCCCATCATTCCGATGAGCCACAGATGCTGCATCAGAACGAGTCGAGACGGGCTCGATACGCATCGAGGTTGCGAACGAAGTCACCCACTGTGTCGCCCCCGAACGAGCGCTGCATCTCATCGGCGAGAACGAACGCAACCATCTGCTCGGCGACGACCGCCGCCGCCGGTACCGCACAGGTATCGGAACGTTCCCGAAAAGCGACCTCCGGCTCCTTCGTTGTGACGTCCACACTCGCCAGGGGGCGCATCAGTGTGGCAATCGGCTTCATCGACGACCGCACCCTGACCGGTTGGCCCGTCGTCATTCCGCCCTCGGTACCACCAGCCCGATCCTGGTTCCGGCTCCACTCGCCCTCTGAGTAGAAGATCTCATCATGGGAGGTCGACCCTCGCTCCCGCGCCGTCGAGAACCCGTCTCCGATCTCGACTGCCTTGATTGCCTGAATCGACATGAGGGCGCCGGCCAGGCGCGCATCGAGGCGGCGGTCCCAGTGCACATGGCTTCCGATTCCCGGCGGCAGGCCGTAGGCAATCACTTCGACGACGCCTCCCAGGGTGTCACGGTCGCTCTTCGCCGCCTCGATCTCGGCGATCATCGCTTCTTCGCCGGCGGAGTTGAAGACCCGGACCGGCGAGGCGTCGATGGCCGGCCGGTCTTCGGGCTTCGGCGGTGACCCGGTGGGCGTCTCTACCGATCCGATGGCCACCACATGGCTGACTACTTCGACTCCCGCCTGCAGAAGCAACTGCTTCGATAGATACCCGACGATCGTTCTGGCGGCCGTCTCGCGAGCAGACGAGCGTTCGAGGATGTCGCGCGCATCGTGTGTGTCGTATTTGAGCATTCCGGCCAGATCGGCATGTCCGGGGCGCGGGGTTGTCATCTTCCGCTTCGAATCTCCCGGTTCCGGGGACATCTCTTCGGCCCAGCGCGGCCATTCGGTGTTTCGGATCAAGATGGAGACGGGACTGCCCAGGGTGAACCCGTGCCGAACTCCGGCCAGAATCTCGAGTTCATCCTTCTCGAGCTTCATCCGATTGCCCCGGCCGTATCCCAGGCGACGCCTGGCCAGTTCGGCGGCCAGGTCGTCGGACGAAAACGGCAAATCGGCCGGAAGTCCTTCGACTATCGCGACAAGGCCCGGGCCGTGTGACTCACCGGCAGTGAGGAATCGAATCATGACAAGGAAGGTACCAGGAAATCGCCGTCCGCTTTCCGGTATCAGGTATCCGCGAGCGGATTGCGGAAACCGGATACCGAAGCACATTCGGCGCTACTTGATGATCTCCTGACCAATCTGGAGCTCAAAGGCGTTGTCTCCGAAAAGGATCACTGCCGAGTCCTGATCCAGGCTGACGATCTTGAAGTTGGTCGCGAACGTATCCCCAACCCCGACGTCATACTCCACCCCGACCACCTCGATCCGCGCTCGAAGCACCCCGGCGAGATCGTAGATATCAAGCAACTTGACCACGATGCCCTCGATCGGGATCGTGACTTCTGGATCGATTGGGTCCGTCGGATCAGTGGTATCCGTTGTCCCATCGGTGATGATGATCCCACCCGCGACGATCAGTGGTCGGAACGGGTCGCGCGGCTGCGAGAACTGGAGATTCCCGTTGACTCGCATGCCTTCGAGCAGTGGAGCGCCCTCCACTTCCACAATGTCGGTGGCCGCGAGTTCTCCGGAGAGGACCTCGGTACCGGCGCCCGGGCCGGGCGTGAAGGCGAGCCAGGCGGCCGCTACTCCAAACCCGATGAGCAGAATTGATACGGCTACCGAAGTGCCGGCTCGACGTATTGTGCGCGGCTGCATGTCAGGCCCCCGCCGTTGTGGTGGTTGTGGTCTCATCGCCGTCCTCTGCCTCACCCTCGGCCGGCGGATCCTCGGCCGGTGGTTCTTCTTCAGCGGGTGGCAGGAGGTCGCTCAGGTCGATCGTCGCGGCGATATCACTGGTCGTGTATACCGAGCCCGCAATCGTGGCCGTCATGGTGTGAAAGCCGGCATCGTCGCTTGTGGGAGTCATAGCCAAGCTCTCGATGGTCATGACCCTCTCGAGTTCGGCAGATCCGTAGAGGAATCCGAGTATTTCGAAGAACTGTCCGTTGATCGTCATGGCAACGCCGATGCCGAAAATGTCTGTTTCCTGAGCAAGCGCGGGGGGCGAGAAGCTGACGCTCTCGAGAACGATCCCGTTCTCGTCTGCGAGAAAGCTCAAGTCATCGATGAGTTCGGCGAGGCGCGGCGTTGGCGGAATAGCCGTTTCGAGTTGGCCGATAGCGGTGGCGTATTCGAGTTGATTCTCTTCGATCTTCTGAAGTCTCGATAACGTGGTTCGCAGCGTGAATTCTTCGCTCTGCGCGGTTTCGAGATCCGTCTGCGCTATATCCTTTCGTTCGTTGATCGGCCCAACGACGAAGAAATACCACGCAACAGCGATGAGAAGCATGACAAGAACAATGACAAGCAGACGCCTCACTCCGGAACCTCCGGTATGAGATCGATCATCCGGGTCGAGAGCGCCGCTGAGGTCAATACCGCCGCAGAATTGAAACTGACGACCGGAATCTGCTCGATTTCAGCCACAGTGGCCGAACTGACCCATCCGGCGCCGACGGCCGGCCAGTAGCTGGAATCCAGCACCCGGAGCCATGATGAAGCATCTTCGTACCAGAAGGCGGTGCCGGATACCGTCAGGGACCCGAAACTGAAGTCAGTTTCAGTTGGTGGGGACGATTGGGCCGAGAAGGTCGATAGCCAGGCATTCTGATTGATGATCCGCCCGAGATCGTTCAGGAGGCGGCCCCAGGCGACGTCGGTGGCGAGCGCCAGTTGCAAACGCGCCACGCCCGACTGGTAGTTGCTGCGCAGCTGGCGAGCACCGTCGAGTTGGTTGATCTCGGCCTGGAGGCGTTGATTATCTTGTTGCTGCGCGGCCAGCTCGTCTTCAGCCTGCGAGGCCTGGCCCGACAACCAGAAGGTGGCCAGCACGAGAACCGCGATGAACCCGATCGCGCCGAGAATCCCCAGGAACACCTTGCGACGGGCTTTCGACCTCTCAGAAATCTCAGGGGGGAGAAGGTTGATTGGGCGCATCAGACCTCGCCCCACAGAGCAAGTCCAACCGGCACCGGCAACACCGGCTGTGCCTGGGCCAACTCGGCCTCAGAGAGTCCGACCTTTCCGACGGTCAATCGATCTCCATCGAGCATGCGGATCGGCGAGACCTCAACGTTGAGGGACCGGCCGAGTCGATTGACAAGGTGCGGCAATCTGGCGCCGTTGCCGGCCACGTACAAACGTTGGATACCACCATCAGTCGCTTGCGACAGGTAGTAGTCGACGGAGCTGCGGATCTCCTCTATCAGCGCGTCGGCCTGATTCGTTAGCAGCAGACGCGCCTGATCATCACCTTCGCCACCCGACGGCGTGCCTTCGATGGCCACACCAACACGGCGCTTGGCTTGCTGAGCTTGAGCAGCGTCCATTCCCATTCCATCGACAAGTGCTCGCGTGAAATCTTCGCCGGCCACCGAGACGATCCGTAGGAATCGGACACTTCCGCCTTTGACTATGACGACCTGAGTGAGCCCGGCGCCGATATTCACGATCGCCTGTGGTGCAGTACCCAGATTGAGGTCGCCGCCGAAGAGAACACGCACGAGCGCGAAAGCCTGCAGGTCAACTGCCATGGGCTTGATTCCAACGCCCTGAACAACGCCGAGAACGTCCGCGGCCATCTGCTTCTGGGCAGCAACAACGAGCACAGACAACATCGGCTCACCGTCGGGGGTCGTGAACTCTTCGAGTGGATTGAAATCGAGGATGGCATCCTCAATCGGGATCGGGATGTACTCCTGGGCCTGAAAGGCCAGGGATTCGGCGAGTTCGTCCTCGGCCATATAGGGAAGGTCGACCCGTCTAACGATCACCCGCTGATTGGCGATCCCGAGTATGACTCGTTTCTTCGGGAGCTTGGCAGTCTTCCAAAGCCGGTTCAGCGCTCCCTGAACGAGGTCCTCATCAACGATTTCACCGCCGATTACGGCCCCGGGTGGCAGAGCGACCTCACCGTATCTCTGCAAAGTCGGCGCGCCTTTTCCGGAATTGACAACAGCAGCACGAACCGCGTTCGTACCGATATCAAGTCCCACGTTGACGGCCATCAGTTCTCCGCTCCAGGCCACCGCATCAATCGTCTGCCCCTCGCAGCGCAGCGCGCACCGCGTTGATTACGAATATGTAACTACACAAGTGTAACCATGACAAACGGAAGGATGGGCATTGCGGCGTGGTCGTCTTGGCAAAACTGCAACGTACGACGTACAACGTATTGCGTACAGCGTAGGAAGACGCCGGTCTCAGGTTGCTTTGACCGTTTTACCTTTCGTGTGATCGTGAAGAGCTCGCAGCTTCAGCCGGATCCCCTCCAATCGGTCTCGGAGTTCCAGATGGTCGGGGCGTTCGATGAAGCCCAGATCGAGGCTTAGATCAAGTTGCGTTTCGACCTCACATGCAGAACCGATCGCGATTCGAAGAAATCGGGCGAACTCAGCAGGAGTCTCGCGGCCGGCGCCCTCGGCAATGTTGGATGGAATCGAGACGGACGCCCGGCGGATTTGTTGCGTCAGGCCGAACCGTTCACTCTGCGGGAACCCGGATGTTGCTTTGTAGATCTCAGCGACAAACGATCGGCTGTCGTTCCAAACGATGAGTCGGCGATAGTTGTGCACACAAGTCCAATATCACGTGGTCACCGTCAATGGAAGGGGTCTGTACGTCATACGTCATACGTCATACGTGGTACGTCATACGCTCAAATCCGCAAATACCACTCCGCTATCTCGAACCCGTAGGCGATCCCAACCCAGGCTCCGACGATGAGACTTGGCCCGAATGGGACGGCGTCTTTGCGGCCCTTCTTTCTGGTCACCAGCAGAAGGATCGCGGCCAGGCCGCCCAGGAAGAACGCCAGAAATATCCCGACAATGAGGTGCTCCCAGCCCCGGAAGGCCATGAACAACCCGAGAATGAAAGCCAGTTTCACATCGCCGAAACCGAACCCGCCACGAGCGATGAGAGCGAGCAGGAAGAGCCCGCTGAAGAAGAACAGGCCGCCGAGAAACGTCCGACCGAGCGAACCGATCTGCCCGTCGAGTGCCGCGCCAACTACCAATAGAAGGGAGCCGGCAATCGTTCCCGGGTACAGAATCCGATTCGGGATTCGCTTGTGATCGAGGTCGGTCAGGATGAGAGCGATCGTGATGGCTACGAACCACAGGTAGGCGGGAAGGGTCCAAGCGAGGCCGATGACCAGAACTGTGGCAGCGAATAGCGCGGCGGTCAGCGCTTCTACCGCCGGGTACCGAGCAGATATTGGGGCACCGCAGTCGCGACACCTGCCGCGCAGCGCCAACCAGGAAATCACGGGTATGTTGTCACGCGGGCGCACCGGCGCATCACATGAGGGACAAGCTGAAGGCGGATTGACGACCGACCGACCGAGTGGCACCCGGTAGGCGATCACATTCAGAAATGAGCCGAATGCGAGGCCGAATAAACCTGCGATTCCGGCTACGAGACCGGTCATCTGCGAAGACACTCCATCTTGCCCGACAGCCTATAGGCGAGCCGCCACGCGTTTGTGGACCTCGCAGGGCCCACAAATGAATCAGTGATTGACCTCAATTCCATCCACCAACACACTCAGCCAAACTGTCGAGGCTGGCGCCTGTTCCAACTGAAGTTTCTCCGTAGATGGTCCCGGTGCGGGGCTCCACAGCCTCATCCAGCAGGCAGAACCA
>JAUVQS010000081.1 GCA_030598025.1 Acidimicrobiia bacterium
AAGGGAACCGTCGGGGCGGCCTAGTCCGATCGCGAGACGAGCGGATGCCCCGGACTCCTCAACCGCGGAACGGAAGGATCGATTGAACAGGACAGCCGGCAGGTAATCGGGATCCAGGGGAGGCACGAGACGCGGCCTGATGGGCACCAGGTCTGTGGGCAACATCACAACCCCCTATGCCTCGTAAGTGCCGGCAGTCGTGTCACCGCCGTGTCCGGTCCAGTTCGTGTGGAAGAACTCGCCGCGTGGTCGATCGTTGCGCTCGTATGTGTGCGCCCCGAAGTAGTCGCGCTGTGCCTGGATCAGATTGGCCGGCAACTGCTCCGTGCGGTACCCGTCATAGAACGCGAGCGCGGACGAATAGGCAGGAACTGGAATGCCGTGGGACACAGCCGTCGTGACAACGAGACGCCATCCCCTCTCTGCCTCAGCAAGTGCCGAAGAAAAGAACCCATCGAGCATCAAGTTGGCGAGCTCCGGATCGGAGCGGAACGCAGCCGTGATTTCATCGAGGAAGGCGGCGCGGATGATGCAGCCCTCTCTCCACAATGAAGCGATGCGGCCGTAGTCGAGATCCCAGCCGTACTCCTCCGCGGCGGCTCGCAGGAGCATGAATCCCTGGGCGTATGAGACGATCTTCGATGCATACAAAGCGTCCCGGATGGCCTCCACAAACCGATTCCGGAAGTCAACTGCAGTGGCGTCATCGATCAAACGGGTGTCCGAGCCAAGTAGGTCTTGTGCGATTACTCGCTCCACTTTGAGAGCAGACAGGATCCTGGCGAAGACGGCTTCGGCGACAAGAGTGACGGGCATCCCCAGATCCAACGCGGAGATGGCGGTCCACTTGCCGGTGCCCTTCTGACCGGCTGTGTCGAGGATGTGCTCCACGAGGACGTCGCCAGATTCCTCGCGATAGGCCAGGATGTCGGCTGTTATGTCGATCAAGTACGAGTCGAGTTCTGCCTCGCCCCAGGTTCGGAACCTAGAGCTCATCTCGTCGGGGCTCATTCCCAGCCCCGCCTTCATGAGGTGATATGCCTCGGCGATCACCTGCATGTCACCGTATTCGATGCCGTTGTGGACCATCTTTACGAAGTGGCCGGCACCGTCGGATCCGACCCAATCGCAACACGGGGTTCCGTCGGCGACCCTGGCCGAGATCGACTGGAGGATGTTCTGCACGAACGGCCAGGCGTCGCGGCTACCGCCCGGCATGATCGAGGGTCCGTGTCTTGCTCCCTCCTCGCCTCCCGATACGCCGGTTCCAATGTACCGAAGCCCCCGCTCCTCCACGTAGGCAGTTCGTCGAATCGTGTCCGGGAAGTGAGAGTTTCCTCCGTCGATGATGATGTCGCCCTCATCGAGAAGCGGGAGAAGTTGTTCGATCACCGCATCGACCGCGTTGCCCGCCTTGACCATCAGCATCACCCGTCTTGGCGATGCAAGAGCGTCGACGAGTTCTTCGAGCGAATGAGCGCCGATCACCTTTGTCCCAGCGGCCGGTCCAGAGATGAAATCATCGACCTTTGAGGTGGTCCGGTTGTAAACGGCGACGGTGAAACCGTGATCATCCATATTCAAAACGAGGTTCTGCCCCATTACGGCCAGGCCGATCAGGCCGATATCTGCGGTGCCGGGCATGTGGGAACTCCTGCGGATTGGTCAGAGAATCCAGGCTACCGCTTTCGGGTACAGTTTCGGCCGTGGAACGTTATGTGATGGGTATCGACATCGGAGGGTCCGGGATCAAAGGCGCTCCAGTCGACCTTTCGATAGGCGAGTTGGCTGAGGAACGAATCCGTATTGACACACCGCAGCCGTCGACGCCCAGCGCCGTCGCCGGCGTGGCGGCCGAGATCGTCGCTTCGTTCTCCTACGACGGTCCGGTGGGGTGCACCATTCCGTCTGTGGTTAAACATGGGGTTGTCGCTACCGCCGCCAATATCGATGATGGTTGGATCGGTCTCGACGGAAGAGAGTTGCTGGAGCGCAGCCTCCGGACTCCGGTGACGCTCCTCAACGACGCCGACGCAGCTGGGATCGCCGAACTGGCTTATGGAGCCGCGAGGGACGTACCCGGACTCGTCTGCCTGCTCACATTTGGGACCGGCATCGGCAGCGCGTTGTTTGCTGATGGAACGCTCGTGCCGAACACCGAATTCGGCCATCTGGAGTTCCGGGGTGGCGAAGCCGAGGACTACGCCTCCGCCCGTATTCGCAAGGACGAGAACCTGTCGTGGGAGGACTGGGGCGTTCGGGTCGGGGAGTACCTCCGGCATATCGAGCGCGTGATCTCTCCGGACCTATTCATTCTCGGCGGAGGGGTGAGCAGGAGGCTTGAGAAGTTCGAGCAGTACCTGGAATGCTCCACACCCATCGTGCCGGCACAACTCCGCAACAACGCGGGGATCGTCGGAGCAGCGTTGGCGGCAAGCAGCCAATAGCCTTCAGCCTTCAGCCTTCAGCCTTTGGCCTCTGGCCGGTGGTTCGTATATCGCCCCGTTGGAGCTTTGCGGTCGTCTGTTCGCTCATTCAGAGTTGCAGCCTCGAAGTCCCGGTTCGTCTAAGCAGGCCAGTGGCCAAAGGCCAGTAGCCGTCTCTTACCAAATCTTTACTCTCGTCCAACGTCGTCCTGATCCCTTCCGCCAATGCTGTGAACACACAGAAACGGAAGGAGTCTGATGAAACCCATCCTGGCCATGATTGCGGTGGTAGCGCTGGCTGCTTGCGGTGCGTCCAACCAGTGGGCCGCGTCGGATACCGGCGAACCCGCCGAGCTAGCCACGGCTGCCGTGGAACCAGTCGAGGTTCCGGCCGACCCGGCTGAGGTCACCGGCCCGACGGTGAAGGCAGCGCCGGTAGAAAACCCGGCAGCGCCGACTACCGAGGTAGAAATCACGGCGACCACCGTTCAACCGGTGGCCACTTCACCATCCACGACATCGACCGTTCCCGATGTTGACATCGACTTATCGGACCTCGACGCCCTGATGGCGGAGCTCGACGGGTTGATGGGAGATCTTGGAACAGCAATGAACCAAACTGAAGGAGAGTTCACACCATGAAGAAGTTTTCTGTACTGCTGGCTGCAGTGCTCATCGTGAGCATGTTGCCGGCTGCCGCGCTGGCCCGGGAAACCCCGGCCGACCTAGGCGGCGCTGGCGAGCGCCTCATCGAGAAGCTGAAGGATCGGGCGGAGCAGTCCATCGAGAAACGACTGGAGACGATCGAGCGAGTAACGGAGGCGCTCGGCGACGCCCAGCATCTGACCGATGAGCACGAACGGATCTTGTTGGCCGAGCTTGCGGCGGCCTCCGATGGGTTGAGCGCTCTCGGCCGCGAGATCGAGTCGGCCGAGACGATTGCCGAGTTGAGAAAGCTCATCCCGTCGATCTTCGAGGACTACCGCATCTACGCGGTTGCCGTCCCGAAGGCTCACCTCGTTGCGGTGGCGGACACGATCGTTGCTGCGGTTGACCGCCTCGAGTTGGTCGCCTCCTCACTTCAGGATGCCATCAATCGATTCAAGGACGCCGGCTTTGATACAGCAGACGCCGAAGAGGCGTTGGCGGCGATGAGGGTTTCTCTCGGCGACGCCTCGGCGTTCGCGAGTCCGGTGCCGGACACGGTACTTCCCATCGAGCCGGCCGACTGGCCGGATCCGGCCCAGAGCACTCTCGAGGGTGCGCACTCGGACGTCCGCAGTGCTCGCGAAGACACGAATTCGGCCGTCCGCTCGGCACACGACGTAACCAGGATCCTGCGCGACCTCCTGAGAGAGGGCTAGGCGAGCGTTTCTCCCCCGCCAGCAGCAGCAGTGGGGGGAGTCCGCCTGATCCGAAGGATCATGGGGGAGGGGGCACCCAGCATTCCCCCCTCTGCCTCGAAGACTCGGCATCTCCCCCGCCGCCAGCGGGGGAGAAACGCGGTCCGATTTCGTCAGATCCTTGCCTAGGTGCCCTGCTCTTTGACCAGCCAGGGCTCGAAGCGGGCTGCCAGGTCTCCCCGCAAGCGGGCATCCACCAGCGTGCCCGCTTCGGTGTGGGACTCGTCTATAACCGCCCCGTTGCGATGAAGCAGCGCCAGAAGATCACCCCGGTCGTAGGGGATCTCGAGAGTGACCAAGTATGACGTGGCGGTGAGAATTCGCTCTACCGCTTCCATCAGGGCGCCGGCTCCTTCGCCGGTGTGTGCCGACACGGCGATACCCTCATGCCTGGCGACGAGTCGTTCGATGGCAGCCGGGTCGGCTTCATCTGTCTTGTTGATCACGAATAGCTCGGGTACCTGCTCCGCCCCGATTTCTCCGAGAACCGAACGAACGGTGGTGATCTGTGCGTCGGCGTCGGGGTCCGATCCATCGACAACGTGCAGCAACAGGTCGGCGCTGCTGACCTCGGCGAGAGTCGATTGGAATGACTCGACTAGCTGATGGGGAAGGTCACGGATGAATCCGACCGTATCCGAGAGCAGACACGGTGTGCCTCCCGGCAGCTCGGCGCGGCGCACCGAAGAGTCCAGTGTCGAGAACAGCTGATCCTCGACGAGGACGTCCGCATCGGTCAACCGGTTCAGCAGCGTGGACTTGCCGGCGTTTGTGTAACCGACCAGCGCCGCGATCGGAAGCTCCGAACGTACCCGGGCTTTCCGCTTCGTTTGCCGGGTGGCCGCTACTTCCTTCAGCTCTCTCTTCAATCGTGAGATTCGATTGAGAATTCGCCGACGGTCGGTCTCGAGCTTCGTCTCACCGGGACCGCGGGTGCCGATTCCGCCGGCCTGCTGGCTGAGTTCTTTCCCTTTGCCGCGCAACCGGGGCAGACGGTATTCGAGGAGAGCAAGCTCGACCTGAAGCATTCCCTCCCGGCTGGTGGCGTGCTGAGCGAAGATGTCGAGGATGACCGCCTGGCGGTCGACGACATCGCACTCAAATATCGATTGGAGATTGCGCTGCTGCGCCGGACTGAGGGAGTTGTCGAATACGACGACGTCGATGTCCATAGCGTTGCTGAGTTCCACCGCTCGTTGTGCCTGGCCTTTGCCGATTAGCAGCCCGGGTTCGAGTTCCGAACGGATCAGGAGTTCAGAGAAGACCGGGTCCGATCCTGCGGTGAGAGTGAGTCGCCCGAGTTCGGCGAGCGACCGGTCGGCGGATTCACTACCGGCCGATGAGGTTGCCACACCGATCAGATATGCCCGCTGCTCAACGACCTCGAGGTCTGTAACGGTGGCGGTGAGCCGGCGCCCGCCCCGGCCGGTCGTCACAGGTAGTGCCCGTTCTCTTTGTCGGCATCTTCGGACTGTTGTTCGGCAATGATCTGCGACTCGCGGACTGCCACGACAACCTCACCAGTTGCCGGCCATAGGAATCGCCACGCACCCGTCGGAACCGCCCAGAATTGGAGTCCGCTGTCCACGTCGACCAGAGCGAGGGCGTCGCTCGACTTCTCGGACCCCGCCGGGACGAGCAGGCCCGATCGTGTTGCCGACTCCTCCAGGAGGTGGCCGACACGCCACCCGGACATCACCTTGTAACCGTTATCCCTACCGCTCGTCATGACCCCATGGTGCCATTCTGTGGCCGTTAATGGAACTCGATTATTGAGCGATGGGCTGTGAGCCTCGGGCCATGAGCCATGAGCATCAAGGCCGCCGGCCATTGGCCGGTGAGCGGGGCGAGCGGTGGTTGCGAGTAACCGACCGTCGTTGTCGACCGGCAACTCACCACCTCTTATGGGTACATCGGCTCGGCACGATCCGCCGGCCCAAGGCCCAAGGCCCAAGGCCAAAGGCCAAAGGCCAAAGGCCAAAGGCCAAAGGCAAAGGGCCAAAGGCCTTTGTCCGGGTCTCAAGGGCCAACGTATGCTGGAGTCATCGCACAATAGGACGGGCTTATGCTGACCACGAACGAACTGCAAGTCTTCATCGCCGCAGCTGAAACCGAGAACTTCTCAGAGGCGGGTCGCCGGCTTGGAGTTTCTCAACCGGCGATCAGCATGCAGATCAAGGCACTCGAGGATCGGCTTGGTTTGCTGCTTTTTGAGCGCGCCGGCCGCCATATCTCGCTGTCGGAAGCGGGTAGGGCGCTGGTTCCGATGGCACGGGAGACGATTGATCGGGTGATCGGCATTGAAGAGACCATGGTCTCTCTTCAGGGCGAAGTAATCGGGCTTCTCAAGCTGGCTTGCAGCACGACCGCCGGCAAGTATGTGCTGCCGTCGTTGCTGTCAGGCCTCATGGCCCGCCATCCACAGGTGGAGATCGTTTGCCAGGTCACTCAACGAGAGGCAGCTCTGGATTCATTGCGCCGCGGTGACGCCCACGTCGCTCTGACCAGCCTGCGGATTCCATTCAAGGATGTCGAGTATCGCCCCTTCTTGACCGATAGCATCGTGCTCGTCGTCCCTCCCGAACACCGCTGGGCCAACCTCACGGAACCGATTCTGCCTGAGGATCTGATCAAAGAACAGTTCATCGTGCGTGAGCCAACTTCCGGCACGCTCGACGCGATGCGACAAGGGCTCGAATGGCACGACTTGAGCCTCGACCACCTGCAAAAGGTGATGACGGTCGGGAATGCTGAGGCCATTCGCATGGCGGTCCAGGAAGGCATCGGCGTCGCTTTCGTATCGGCGATGGTGGCACTTGAGGGAGTTGAGTCCGGCAAGCTTGCCGTAGTCGAGGTCGATGGCCTTGAACTCGAAAAGACTCTATATATGGCCCGTGACACCGATCGCCCTGCGACAGGTGCACAGGCTGCCTTCTGGGATTGGGCATTCGATCCCGCTAACGAGCACATTCGCCAACGCCCCAGCCTGAGGAAGGGCCAACCTGGGAGACGGGCGGCCTCCAGCCAGCAGCCGGTGGCTGGCAGCTAGAGGCTCGCCGGTAGCGGAGGCGGACGGGAATCGAACCCGCCAGGCGGCTTTCACCGCCTCAACGGTTTTGAAGAC